>JAIUYB010000416.1 GCA_020216625.1 Desulfarculus sp. | reverse complement strand
GGCCTTCATGATCTTCGCTCGCCAGGGCATCCTGGGCAAACACGAGTTCTCCTGGCGCTGGCTGATCGCCTTGGCCCGCCGACGGGAAGGCCGGGCATGACCATCCCGGAACTGCTGCGGGTGGAGGGGCTCACCTGCCGCTTCGGCGGCCTGCTGGCGGTGGACAACCTGAACTTGGTCCTGGTTCGGGGCCAGCTCATGGGTCTGATCGGCCCCAACGGCGCCGGCAAGACCACCGTCTTCAACCTCCTGACCGGCGCGGTGCGCCCCACCTCCGGCCGAGTCTTCTACCGCGGGCGCGACATCACCGGCCAGAAGGCCCATCGCGTCAACCGGCTGGGCCTGGCCCGCACCTTCCAGAACATCCGCCTCTTTGGCGAGCTTTCCGTCTTGGACAACGTCCTGGTGGGCTTCCACGGCCGTCTTCAGGCCAACTTCATCTCCGCCATCCTGCGTCTGCCCGGTTATGTCGCGGCCGAGCGCCAGATGCTGGCCCGGGCGGCCGAACTATTGGACCTGGTGGGCCTGGGCGGGCTCAAGGACGAGCGGGCCGGCAACCTGGCCTATGGCCAGCAGCGGCTGTTGGAGATCGCCCGCGCCCTGGCCACCCACCCCAGTCTGCTCCTGTTGGACGAGCCCGCCGCCGGCATGAACCCCCAGGAGACCGCCCAACTGGCGGTCCTGGTGCGCCGCCTGCGCGACGAGCTGGGCCTGACCATCCTCTTGATCGAGCATGACATGCATTTCGTCATGAACCTCTGCGAGACGCTGGTGGTTCTGGACCACGGCAAGGTCATCGCCCGGGGAGACCCGGACCGGGTGCGCTGCGATCCCCAGGTGATCGAGGCCTACCTGGGCGCGGAGGTCCAACTGGACGCCTGCGAGGTCCCCGGTGCTTGAGGTCAGGGGCCTGGAGGTGCGCTACGGCGGCATCGTCGCCCTGCGCGCGGTGGATCTGGAGGTGCGCCAGGGCGAGATCGTCACCCTGATCGGGGCCAACGGGGCCGGCAAGTCCACGCTGTTGGCCGCGGTCAGCGGTCTGGTGCGGCCCGTCGCCGGCCAGGTGTTCTACCAGGGCCGGCCGGTGACTGGCCACAAGGCCCACCGCCTCTCCCGCCAGGGCCTGATCCTGGCGCCCGAGGGCCGCCGGGTCTTCGCCAACCTGGAGGTGGAGGAAAACCTCATCCTGGGCGGCTATTTCCGCCCCTGGGACCGCCGCCAGCGCCAGGACCTGGAGCGCATCTACGCCGACTTCCCCCGGCTGGCCGAACGCCGCCACCAAAAGGCCGGCACCCTCTCCGGCGGCGAGCAGCAGATGCTGGCCCTGGGCCGCGCCCTCATGGGCCGCCCCGCGCTCCTGATGCTGGACGAGCCCAGCCTGGGCCTGGCCCCCCTGCTGGTGGCCGAGGTCTTCAAGATCATCCGCCGCATCCGCGACGACGGCGTGACCATTCTGCTCATCGAGCAGAACGCCGCCGCCGCCCTGGCCATCGCCCACCGGGGCTACGTGCTGGAAAACGGCCAAGTGGTGCTGAGCGGACCCGGCCGCGAACTCATGGCCGACGGCCGGGTTCAGCGCGCTTACCTGGGTATGGATTAGGGGGAAAGGATCGGGAGAATTTGGGGAAACCCTTTTCTTTGGGGGCCCAAAGAAAAGAGTTTCCCCAACCCCCTTTCCCAAAAGAAAAGCCTCTGGAGTTGGGGTTAAAGACGAGGCAGGGCCACCATGCCGCCCAGGTCATCTTTCGCGCCACAGGCGCAGGCCCTGGGACCGTAGTCGCCTTCCGGCGCCTCGCCCCGCTGCACCGCCTCATAGAGCGCGATCTGCTCGCCGATGCTCAACCCCGCGAAACGCCGCTCACCCGCGTCCGCCCCCTGGCCCCGGCACAAATGACAGCGCGCCTCCGCGCAGTTCTGGCACTGGCGGCAATCCGGGCAAGCGTGCTTCTTGGCCTGGCTGGTGGTCATGGCGCGGCCTCCATGCAAATATGTTAAGGCCGCCGGCCGGGGAAGCAATTAGGGCTTGGCGGTCCACCCACGGTTGCGCAATAATTCACCATCCCGAAAACCGGGGGACGCGACACCTGGGGAAGCGCGGATGGACATCGGCTGGGTGCAGAACCTGGTGGCCGAATATGGCTACCCGGCCCTGTTCGCGGGGACTTTCCTGGAGGGAGAAAGCTTCTTCATCCTGGGAGGCATCGCCGCGCGCCACGGTCTGCTGAACCCCTGGCTGGTGGGGCTGACCGCCTTGGTGGGCGGATTCACCGGCGACCAGGTGTTTTTCCTTCTGGGCCGCTGGCGGGGGGTGCAGCTTCTCTCCCGCTCCCCCAGGCTGGCCCGCCAGGCGGTGCTGGCCCGGCGGCTGGTGCGTCGCCACGCCGTGATCCTGATGCTCTGCTCGCGCTTCCTCTATGGCCTGCGCATGGTCATTCCCTTGGCCTGCGGCGCCGCCGACATCCATCCCCTCAAGTTTCTCGCCCTGAATTTCGTTTCGGCCCTGCTCTGGGCCGCGACCTTCGGCGGGTTGGGCTACTGGTTCGGGGGGTGGATGGTGGGCCGCCTGGACAGCCTCAAGGACCTCCAGATGGTGGTCCTCTTGCTGGTGGCGGTGCTGGCGGTCGGCCTGGTGGCGGGGCGGATCATCCGCCGCCGCCTGGCCGGGCCGGAACCATAGGGACTATCCAACCTACTTTTTCTTGAAAATCTCCTGGTTCAGCGGCGCGGCGGCCTGGCCGGCGGGCGCGATCTTCACCTGGATCGGCACCTCCAGATCGTCGGGCAGGGCGCAGGTGTTGTCGTCGCAGCCCTGGTAGCTCAGCCGCGCGCCCAGTAGTTGCGGACCCAACTGGGCGTTCTTGGCCACGGTGAGGGTGGTGCGCACGATCACCGTGCCGCTGAAGACATCCACCGGGGTCTGGTCGGGTCCGGGCTTTTGGGCGGTGGTTTTAGGGAAGACCGCCGGGCTGAAGGAGCAGTCGGCGGAGCATTGCAGGAGCATGGTGGTGGGATAGGGACCCTTGACCTTGGGCCGGTCGGACATGATGCTCCATCCAGGCCGGATGGTCAGGGCGATGGCCAGGGGGTAGGTTCCCCCCTGGGCGTAGGCCGCCTGGCTGTGCAGCACCTTGGCGCTGACCAGGGGCTCCTCGGCCGCGGCCGGGCCCGCCAGCAGACCGATGAGTCCGAACAGGACGATGAGGCTGATGCTTCTTGCTTTCATGGCTGTCTCCGTCGCCAGGTTGATCAGGCTTTGTCCATGAGGCCCAGGATGTCCTGCACCCGGGCCACCCCTCCGCCCAGGCCGCCCACCCCGTGGCTCTCGGCCCAGCCGGCCGGGGCCTTCTCGCCCGGGGGCAA
>JAIUYB010000415.1 GCA_020216625.1 Desulfarculus sp. | reverse complement strand
TCGTCCAGAAAGATGGTCCCGCCCTCGGCCACCTCGAACAGACCCAGGTGCCCACCCTTGCGCGCCCCGGTGAAGGCCCCCTCCTCATAGCCAAACAGCTCGCTTTCGGCCAGCGCGGGGTTGATGGAGGGGCAATCCAGGGGCACGAACGGCCCGGCGGCCCGGGGCGAGGCGTTGTGGATGGCCTGGGCGAAGAGCTCCTTACCGGTTCCGCTGGGGCCGGTGATGAGCACGTCCTCCTGGCTTTCGGCCAGGCGCTGGGCCAGGGCCAAGGTCTGGCGCATCAACGGGGAAACCGCCACGATGTCGGTGAAGGAGGTCTGGGCTTTGTAGAAATTGCGCACCATGGTGTAAAGACGCGAAGTCCGTCGGGCGTAGGTGCGCAGGCGGTTGGTGAGGCGCTTCACCTCGGTGATGTCCTTGACCACCGACACCCCACCCACGATGCGGCCGGCGCACCGAATGGGGGCCATGTCCACCACATACTCCACCGCGCCCTCGCGGCGGTAGACGCCGGCCCGGGGCTCGCCGGTGCGGATGACGGTGGGCAGGATGGCCCCCGGCCGGACCTCGCTCAACAAACGACCCACGATCTCCTCCCGACGCACCCCGGTGATGCGGGTGTATTCGGGATTGACGTACTGCACCACGGTATCTACGTCGGCGATGAGGATCCCGTCATAAATGGAGTCCAACACGTTGAGGAACCAGTCCTCCATGTCCTCGGGTGTGTTGAACTTCAACAATGACAAAACCTTGCGCATGGTCATCCCGGTATGCGTTTGGAGGCCGTACTCCAGGGCGGCTGGGACCCCAGACCGGTCTGGACCAGCTTATCCCAGGCAAGTCTCCTCCGTCCAGAAGCGCCCGCCTGGGCCAGGCGGAGAACGTCGGCGGGCAGATGCTCAATAACCAGCCTGATCAACCAGGTCGAGGCCCAAGCCTGGTGGGTCATGGTTGGCGCATCGGTCGCGGACCTTTCTAACTAAGCGTGTTGATTCATCATATTGCCAGCCTTGCCTTCCCCCGGGTCTCTGGATTGGGGCCGGGATGAGAGCCCAATTCAGCATTATTCCGTTTTCTTGATAAACTTGTAACTGCTGGCGTGAAGCCAGGCGTCAATCAACGTTGATCGTCAACCACAGGGGATGTCGCCGCAGATGACACTTGCTTTTCTCGCTGTCGTATTGGGCCTTGCGCTGCTGGTCTGGAGCGCCGATCGTTTCGTGGAGGGGGCCGCCTGCACCGCCCGCTATTTCGGCATGTCTTCACTCTTGATCGGCATGGTGATCGTTGGTTTCGGCACTTCCGCGCCCGAGTTGGCGGTCTCGGCCCTGGCGGCGTCGCAGGGCAATCCCGGTATCGCGCTCGGCAACGCGTATGGTTCCAACATCACCAACATCGCCCTGATCCTGGGGATCACCGCCTTGATCAGCCCGATCGGCGTGCATTCGCAAGTGGTGCGCCGGGAGCTGCCCATCCTCGCCGTTGTCACCGCCTTGGCCGCCTGGCAGATATGGGATCAAGAGATCACCAGGCTCGACGCCGTGGTGATGCTCTGCGTCTTCGGCGGTCTGATGGCCTGGACCATCTGGCAGGGCCAGCAAAACCGAGCGGACGCCCTGGGCGAGGAGATCGAGGACGAACTTCAGGTTCACGTCATGCCCATCAAGTTCGCCATCGCCTGGCTGGTGGTGGGGCTGGCTTTCCTTATCGCCAGCTCGCGCCTGCTGGTTTGGGGCGCGGTGCAAATCGCCACCGGCTTTGGCGTTAGCGACCTGGTCATCGGTCTGACCGTGGTGGCGGTGGGCACCTCGCTGCCGGAGTTGGCCTCGTCGATAATCGCCGCCCGCAAGGGGGAGCATGACATCGCCCTTGGCAACGTCATCGGCTCAAACCTGTTCAACACCCTGGCGGTGGTCGGACTTGCCGGGGTGATCCATCCGATGAAGCTGGGCCAGGAAATCATCCTCCGGGACTTGCCGGTCATGGCCGCCTTGACCCTTTCGCTGTTCATTTTCGGCTATGGCTTTCGTGGGCCTGGTCGCATCAACCGTTTCGAGGGCCTGTTGCTTCTGGCCTGTTACATCGGCTACACCGCCTACCTGGTCGGCCCCATGTTCACCCCGCCGCAACAATAGGCGCGGCGCTCCCCGGGCCTGACCACCTCGCCCCGGAAAACCATCCTCACCCCCAAACCGCGTCCGGGCGCCGGAGTCGCGGGGGAGCCTGGTTCCGATATCGCCCCGGCCTTCCCGATTCCGCCCGGGGCGAGGCTGCCCATTGCGCCCCCCGCGGCGCACTTGTGCGCGGGACGGGGCCGGGGCAGAATAATTAGGCAAGACCCCGAAGGACGGCGCGACCCAACCCGTTTGCCTGGAGATTGTGGCCATGCTGAAAGCCAACATCGAAAAAGCGTTCAATGAGCAGATCAACGCCGAGATTTATTCAGCTTATCTGTACATGTCCATGGCGGCCTGGTTCCAGGGCCAGCAACTCAACGGTTTCGCCCACTGGATGAAGGTCCAAGCCCAGGAGGAGATGACCCACGCCCTGCGCTTCTACAACTTCATCCACGAACGCGGCGGCAAGGTGACCCTGAAGGCCATCAAGGCCCCGGAAATCTCCTGGGCCACGCCCCTGGCCGTGTTCGAGGCGGTGCTCAAACACGAGCACCTGGTCACCAGCCTGATCAACAAACTGGTCTCCCTGGCCCGCAAGGAGGAGGACTACGCGGCCGAGAACTTCCTGCAATGGTTCGTGAAAGAGCAGGTGGAGGAGGAGGCCAGCGCCGAGGATGTCATCGGCAAGGTGAAGCTGGTGGACCAGACCCCGGGCGGAATGTTCATGCTGGACAAGGATCTGGCCGCGCGGGTGTTCACCATGCCCATCGACGTCGTCATCTAGCCCATTCCCGCCGCCGACCGCGCTCGCTGGCCGGCGGCGGATTCAGACCCCGCGCTCGCGATCCGGCCAGATGTATTTGTGCATCTGCAATTGGAAGCGGGCCCGCAGCCGGTCGGCCAGCATCCATTCCACCACCGCGGCCGGGGCCAGGCTCCCGGCCACGGTCGACAACAGCGGCCCGCAACGCCTCTCCAGACCATGGCCGGCGATGATCGCCCGGGCGTATTCATAATCGGCCCGGTCGGCCAGGACGAACTTCACCTCGTCCTTGGCGGTCACCAGCGCCAGGTTGGGCCAGTGCAGACGGTCCTGCATCCCGGAGCTGGGGCACTTGACATCCATGATCACGTGGACCCGGGTGTCCACCGCGCCGATGTCAAAGGCCCCGCTGGTCTCCAGCAGCACCGTCCGCCCGCGATCGCAGAGCGCGGCCAAAAGAGCCGGGGTCCCAGCCT
>JAIUYB010000414.1 GCA_020216625.1 Desulfarculus sp. | reverse complement strand
GGGTTGGACCCCGCCGGCCGGGGCCGCCGCGCCCGAGGAGATGCTGCCCCCGCCCGGGCGTCTGGCTTTGGTGGTGGACTGCTCGGCCGCGGCCGCCTTGGCCTGGCAGGGGACCAATCGCCGCTTGGCCACCGAGGCCGCCCTGGCCGTGGAGCTGAACAGCCTGCCCCTGCGGACCCAGGCCGGGCTCTGGTTGGCCGGCGGGGGCGGGTTCCAGGTGGCCATCCCCCCCACCGGGGCCCTGGATCTGAAGGGGTCGGGCCTGGTTCTGCCCGACCTGGGCGGAGCGGCCGACCTGACCCCGGCCCTGGCCACGGCCGCCGCCTGGCTCAAAGAAGCCGGTCCGGGGGCGATCCTGGTGTTGGCCGGTCCCGAGGCCCGCCTGGACCCGGCCGTCCTGGCCGGCCTGGGCCAGGATAGCTTCGTCCACGCCCTGGCGCTGGGGATCCCACCGGCCGACGGCCCCCTGGAGCGTCTGGCCCGGGAGCACGGCGGCGGCTTTTTCCAGGCCGCCGAGGCCGGCCAGGTCGCCCCCCTGCTGCACCGGGCGGTGCTTTTGGGCCTATCCCGGGCCAGCCTGGTGGTGCTGACCCACGGGGCCGACAACCAACCCCGGCCAGTGACCTACCGCCTGGAGCGCCGCGACCAGCTGGCCTTGCGCCGCCAGGGGGTCGGCAACCGCCCGGTCCAGGTCCTGCCCGGGGTCTACACCCTGGTCTGGCCGCGGGACCACGGCCTGGGACCGGGTCCGATCCCCGAAAAGGTGGCGGTGGCCGCCCAGGGGACCACCCGGCTCTGGGCTGGGGGGCAAGGGGTGCTGAGGCTGGACTCGCGCGGCGCCCAGGGCCAGGCCCTCAACTGGCTGGCCTCGGTCTCCAATCTGGATACCGGCAAGGTGGAGGCGGCCGAAAAGCGGACCCCCCTGGAACTGACCCTGCCGGCCGGTTTTTATCGCGTCAAGACCCTGCGCCCGCCGCTGGCCTGGACCGTGGAGTTGGCCGCCGGCCAGACCCGGGAGCTGGTCACCGGCCCGCCAGGCAGGCTGACCCTGACCCTGGCCGGCCCCTCTGGCCCCTGGCGCGTGCCTTTTCGGGTGGAGGATATGCTGGGATTGCGGGAGGTTGGCACCGGGTACACCAACGCCTCCCTGAATTTGGTGCCAGGCCGCTACCGCTTGGAGGCCCAGACCGCGCCCCCCCAGGTGGTGGAGTTGGATCTGCAACCCGGCCAGGAGATCACCCGGGCCCTGGAGCCGGTGGGTAGTCTGTTGGTGCGGCGCGATCACGCCGGCAAAAGCCACGGCTATCTGGTGTTGGACCAGGAGGGGCGCCCTCTGATGCGCGGGGTGGGCGACCGCCCCCTGCCGCTCCTGCCTGGCCGCTACCTGGTGCGTTTCGCCGCGCCGGTCCCAGCCGTCGCGGTGGAGATTTCCGCCAGCCGCCTGACCGCCCTGGACCCGCCCCAGTAGCCACGGGGCAGCTACGCCTTCTTGCGTTGTCATTGACTATCACCTACAACTATTCGTATTATCGCTGCTTTTTCGTCTATCGTTGAGCAAGGCTTTATATTATTCCGTGAACCCATCAAGACCGCATTGACTTCCGGCGGTGCGGTGGGTTAACCTCCCTTTGCGCCCGCAAAAGTCAGCCCGCAGACGTGGGGGGGGGACCGCCCCCCGGAGGAGGAGTCATGGCCCAGGACCTGGGAAGCCGCCCCTGGTATAACGACTGGCCCGAGGGCGTGCCCAAGATGATCGACATCCCCGACATCGGCCTCGGCGACCTGCTGCGCGACACCGCCAAGCAATATCCCGACAACAAGGCCATCATCTTCCTCGACTCGGTCATGAGTTACCGGGAGCTGGACGATTACGTCGACCGGCTGGCCACGGCCTTCGACCAGATGGGGATCAAGAAGGGCGACGTGGTGGCCATGATGCTGCCCAACTCGCCCCAGTTCGTGATCACCTTCTACGCCTGCCAGCGCATCGGAGTGACCACCACCGCCATCAACCCCACCTACAAGCCCCTGGAGATCAAGCACCAGCTCAACGACTCCGGGGCCAAGGCCTTCGTGGTGCTGGATTCGGTCTACGAGGCCGCGGGCAAGGTCCTGGACCAGACCAAGGTCAAGCACCTGATCGGCACCAACATCGTCGACCTGGTCAAGCTGAGCCCGATCAAGAAGTTCCTGGGCAAGCTGCTCAAAAAGATCCCCACCGGCCAGATGCCGGCCAACGCCCTGAAGTTCACCGACCTGCTCAAGACCGCCCCCAACCCGCCCAAGGTGACCATCAACCCCGCCGAGGACGTGGCGGTTTTGCAGTACACCGGCGGCACCACCGGCACCCCCAAGGGCGGCATGCTCACCGCCCGCAACCTGGTCTCCAACGCCCTGATGGGCAAGGCCTGGATCGGGGGCAAATTCCCCTCCGACGGCGGCTACGTGGGCGTGCTGCCCCTGTTCCACGTCTTCGCCATGACCTGCGTGATGAACATCGCCGTGGCCAATGGCTGCTTCCAGCTTTTGTTCCCCAAACCGCCGGATTCGATGCTGGATTGGGCGGCCCAGGTGGAGAAGTGGGGCAAGGGCACCCAGCTGATCATGCCGGGCGTGGCGGTGTTGTTCAACAAGATCAACAACACCCCCGGCATCGAGAAATTCGACCTCTCGCCGCTGGTCAAGTGCCTGTCCGGCGCGGGGCCCTTGCCGCGCGAGGTCCAGCTCACCTTCGAAAAGAAGATCGGCGCCCTGGTGGTGGAGGGCTACGGGCTCACCGAGTCCTCGCCCGTGACCCACGCCAACCCCTTCGTCCTCAGGCCGGGCGTGGAGAGGGTGATGGGCTCCATCGGACTGCCCTTCCCCAACACCGACGTCAAGATCATGGACCTGGAGACCGGCACCCAGCAGATGCCCTACGGCCCCGAGGGCGTGGGCGAGCTGTGCGTCAAGGGCCCCCAGGTGATGAAGGGCTACTTCAACCGGCCCGAGGAGAGCGCCCGCACCCTGCGCGACGGCTGGCTCTACACCGGCGACATCGCCTACATGGACGAGCGGGGCTGGACCTTCATCATGGACCGGGCCAAGGACCTGGTGAAGCACAAGGGCTTCAGCGTCTTCCCCAAGGAGGTCGAGGACTATTTGTTCTCCCATCCCGACATCTTGGAGGTGGCGGTGGTGGGCCTGCCCCACCAGAAGGTGGGCGAGATCCTGAAGGCCTTCGTGGTGCTCAAGCCCGAGTCCAAGGGCAAGGTCAGCGAGCAGGACATCATCGAGTGGTGCAAGGAGAACATGACCCACTACAAGGTGCCCTCGATCGTGGAGTTCCGCGAGGAGCTGCCCAAAACCATGGTGGGCAAGGTCCTGCGCCGG
>JAIUYB010000413.1 GCA_020216625.1 Desulfarculus sp. | reverse complement strand
CCTGGACCTGGCCCGGCAGATGGCCAAAATAACCCAAAAACTCAACCGGTTGACAGATTATCGCACCCGGATTTACCTGGACAACACCCGCATCCTGGACCTGGATGAATCCAGCGCCTAGGGGCCGACGCCGCCGGCCCGGTCGGCGGGTACAATCTCCGGCCAGGCGCCGACCCCAGGGCGCGACCTTGTTGGTTGTCGCCTCCCAACAGGTTGGGTATAGTTTTGGTATGGCGGACAAATCGCGGGGGCGTTCGACGTGGAAAGGCCATGCCCCCCCGCCCCGCCAACGCCCCATCCGGCCCCAGCGCGGCGTGATCGGCCGGAGCCGCCCAGCACAGAGGAGCCAGCATGCAAGGGCCTGACTACCGTTCCCTGGAAGACGACCAACTGGCCGAACTGCTCTTCGTGGCCGAGGACCGTCTGGAACGGGACGCGGCCGAGGAGATCATCCGCCGGGAGTCCCTGACCCCCTTCCTGGCCCAGGTGGTCAGCGACAAACAGAACTGGCTGGCCGAGCTGCCGGACTGGTGGGCGGTGGTGCACGCCACCTACCTGCTGGGCCGGAAGGGCGGCGAACTGGTGGTCAATCCCCTGCTCTCGGCCTTGCGTTGGTCCGACGCCTTTGATTGCGACTGGGTCACCGAGGTGATGCCCTCCATCCTGGGCCAGGTCGGGCCGGCGGCCATCCCCGGTCTGACCATGGTGGTGCGCGACGCCACCGCCGGTTGGAGCGCCCGCGACGTGGCCATGAAGGGTCTGGCCGCCATCAGCCTGAAAAGCCCCGAAAGCCGCGAGCACGTTTTCCGCATCATCGGCGAGCGCTTCATGGACGAGAACGAGGACCGGGTGGTGCGCCAATTGGCCGGCCAGATCCTGTTGGACTTCCGGGTGCAGCAGTACCGCATGGCGCTGATCAAGTTCTCCCGCGAGGAGTGGTCCTTCCGCGAGCTGGACGCCTGGTACATCAGCGGGTTCGAGCCCGAGGACGTGGAGTGGGCCTTCCGCCAGGACAGCCCCGACGCCTGGCACTACCAGGAAGACTGGATGCGCTTCTACGAACCGGCCGAGGTGCAGAAGCGGCAGAAGCGCTGGTCCCGCGAGCGCCTGGGCCAGACCCGGGCCCGGGGCAACGACCGGGTGCCCCCGCCGGGCGGCGGCCGGGTCTTGAGCTTCTGGCGCCACGGACGGCACACCGAGGCCGTCCCGCCCCCGCCGCCGGCCCCGGGCAATCCCGAGGGCGAGGGGCCCGCCGAGTAGCCGGCTTGGCCCCCGGCCTCCAATCGTGCTAAACTCTTAGCCGTTTAACGCCCGCCATGGAGGGATGGGGTTTGCCCGCCCGGAGGGGTCGCTCCCCGGGCGGCGGGGAGTCACGCCATGTCCATGCCCAAACCTAGTCTTCTCCTGGCGGCCCTGGCCAGCGCCCTGCTTCTGGCGGTTCTGTCCCTGGGCGCGGGTTGCGCCGTCCTCAACCCCCAGGGGGTCCAGGGCGACCAGGCCGTGGGCCGGGCCCACTACAACCGGGCCATGGCCTTTGGCCACGCCCACCAGTTGGACAAGGCCGCCCGCGAGCTGGAGCTGGCGGTGCAGTCCGACCCCGGCCTCTACTACGGCTACTACCAACTGGGCCTGGTCTACGAGGCCCAGGGCCGCACCGTGGAGGCCATCTCCACCTGGCAGCGGGGCATCGAGGCGGCCAAGAACACCGAGGACCGCCGCGACTATCCCCGGGCCCAGGCCATCGCCGAGATGCAATCGGCCCAGGCCCGGCTGACCATGCCGCCGACGCCGCCCCCGCCGCCAGCGATCCCGGTGGAGACTCCGCTCTACAGCGCGCCCAAGCCCGCGCCCAAGGTCAAGACCAGCGCCCTATCCACCAGCCGCGCCGGCAAGGCCAAGAGCGGCTACGCGGTGCTGTTCTCCAGCAACCAGCAGAAGAAAAGCGCCGAGGCCGACGTCTCCCGGCTCAAGGCCAAGGGCTACTCCGCCAGTGTCAGCACCCACAAGGACAAGAAGGGCAAGGTCTGGCACCGGGTTGTGGTTGGTTGCTGCGGCGACGAGAAGAAGGCCAAGTCCCTGGCCGCCGAGCTGCAAAAGAAGGGTCTGGCCAAGAAGCCCGAGGTGATCAAGTTATAGGGCGGGAGATGCCGTCCCGTTGACCATAGGAAAGTAAGCCCCGTGTCCTATCTCGTCCTGGCGCGCAAGCACCGGCCCGGCACCTTCGCGGAGGTGGTCGGTCAGGAGCACATCACCCAGACCCTGGCCGGGGCCATCGCCGCCGGCCGGGTGGCCCACGCCTTTTGCTTCACCGGCCCGCGCGGGGTGGGCAAGACCAGCGTGGCCCGCATCCTGGCCAAGGCCCTGAACTGCGAGCAGGGCCCCACCGCCAGCCCCTGCGGGGTCTGCCACCACTGCCGCGAGACCGAGGAAGGCCGGGCGGTGGACGTGCTGGAGATCGACGCGGCCAGCAACAGCCGGGTGGAGGACGTGCGCGAGCTGCGCGAGGCCATCCGCTACCGCCCCCAGGCCGCCCGCTACCGGGTCACGATCCTGGACGAGGTCCACATGCTCTCCAAGGCGGCCTTCAACGCCCTGTTGAAGACCCTGGAGGAGCCCCCGGACCACGCGGTCTTCATCCTGGCCACCACCGACGTGCACAAGGTGCCCCTGACCATCCTCTCCCGCTGCCAGCGCTACGACTTCCGCCGCCTGCCGCCCAAGGTCCTGGCCGCCCACCTGGCCGCGGTCACCCAGGGCGAGGGCGTGAGCCTGCCGGCCGAGAGCTTGGCGCTCCTGGCCCGGGAGGCCGACGGCTCCATCCGCGACTCCCTGAGCCTCTTGGACCAGGTTTTGGCCTCGGGCCGGCGGGAGATGACCCACGCCGAGGTGGTGGAGCTGTTGGGGCTGATCGACCAGGAGCTGGTGCGGGCCTGCGCCGCCGCCCTGTTGGCCGGCCAGGCCGGGGAGGTGCTGGACCTGGTGGCCCGGGTCTACGCCGCCGGCGGGGAGATGCAGGCCTTCTACGGGGCCTTGCAGGAGCGCTTCCGCAACCTGGCCGCGGCCAAGGCCGCGCCCGAGGGGGTGGATCTCTTTGGCCTGACCGACGAGGAAATCGCCGAGCTCAAGGCCAGCGCCGCCGGGGTCAGCCCCGAGACCCTGCACGAGATGTTCGACCTCCTGGCCCGCTCCGAGGACCTCTTCCGCCGCGCCGGACAGCCCCGGCTGGTGATGGAAATGACGCTCCTGAAGCTCTGCCAGGTGCGGCCGGTGCTGAGCCTGGAGGCGATCATCGCCGGCCTGACCCAGGCTGGCGGGGTGGCGCCGGCCCCGCCCCGGCCGGCCCTCGTCCCGCCCGGCGGATCGGCTCCGCCCAG
>JAIUYB010000412.1 GCA_020216625.1 Desulfarculus sp. | reverse complement strand
CCCGGTGCTGCCGCCGCCGGACTTCATCCCCCGCCCCCTGACCCTGTTGACCAGCATGTTCCTGCACGGCGGGTTGCTGCACCTGGCCGGCAACCTGCTCTACCTCTGGATCTTCGGCAACAACGTGGAGGACCGCCTGGGGCCGGCGCGCTTTCTGGTCTTCTACCTGCTGGGTGGCGTCCTGGCCGCCCTGGCCTTCCTGCTCACCGAGCCCGCCACCATGACCCCCATGATCGGGGCCAGCGGAGCCATCGCCGCGGTGCTGGGGGCCTATTTCGTGCTCTACCCCCGGGCCAAGGTGGTGGTGCTGATCTGGTTCTTCTTCTTCGTGAATTTCGTCCGGGTCCCGGCGGTGGTGGTGCTGGGGGTCTGGTTCTTGCTCCAGGTGCTGGGGCTGGGCGGCGAGGGAGTGGCCTGGATGGCCCACATCGGCGGCTTCGTGGCTGGCATGGCCCTGGTGCGGCTGTTCCTGCCCCGGGACAATCGCCTGGGCTGAGGCGCGGTCCTAACGCACCAGCTCCTTGACCTCCACCCGGCGCACCTCCGAAAGCGGGATGCGGAAATTGCCATAGCTGGTGCGGCCGGTGACCTTGAGGTTGCCGTCCAGGTTCAGGCTAACCGGTTCGCCTTGGGACAGGCTGATCTTGGCCTTGAGCTTGCCGTCCTGGTTGACGATGTCCACCGCCTTGACCTTTTCCAGGGGCACCGCCACCTGGCCCTGGCCCAGGCCCCCCATCACGAAGGTCTGACCGTCCACCGAAAACTCGGTCAGCTCCACCCTCACGCCCTCCTGGTCCACCAGGGTCACGCGGTAGTTGGACTGCGGCTCCGGGATGCGGGTGGGGGCCTGGCTGTCGCCAAAGCCCATGCCCAGCAGAAGGGGAAGCGAAAGCAGCAGCACCGGAGGCATCCAAGCTTTGCGGGCCATCACCCTACCTCGCCGCGAGTGGTTCCATCGGCATGAGCGCGGTCGTCGCGGAGCCATCGCTCCGCCGCCGCCGCCGCGCCCCACCCATTTTGGTACCATGCCGGCCAGGCTCTGGCAAAGCAAAAACTATCCTTCCGCAACCTTGGACGCCCATCGCCGCCTGGTGTATCCTGGTAAGCACCCTAAACTTTTCCTCCGTCCCCCGGGGGCGGTCCGGCGAGGGAGGGCCGATGCTCCGTGGCCTGAGCCAGCGTTGGCAAACCATCCCCACCTCGGTCAAGCTCGCGCCCATCATCCTGCTCTGGGCCGGGCTCTCCCTGGCCCACGCCCGTCTGTTGGACCTGGGGCCCTCGCCCTGGTTGGCCACGGTGGAGAGGCTCTTCTTCCTGCCCCTGGTCCTGGCCGCCCTGCTCTTTGGCCTGCGGGGGGGCCTGGTGGGCGCGGCCTTGATCGCCATCAATTATTACGAACCGTTGCTGACGACCCTGCGCCTGCCCCAGGGGGCCAACCTGGGCCACCTCCTGGCCGAGGTGGGGCTCTATTTCCTGGAGGGGGCGGTGGTGGGGCTGATCGTGGACCGCGAGCGGCGCGAGGCCCGGCGGCTCAAGGACGCCGAGAACCTGGCGCTCTTGGGCCAGGCGGCGGCGGCGGTGGCCCACGAGCTCAAGACCCCGCTGATCGCCATCGGCGGCTTCGCCCAACGCATACTGCGCGATGTCCCCCCGGACCACCCCCACCACCGGCAGTTGGGCATCGTGGTCAGCCAGGTGGGGCACATGGAACAGCTTCTGCGAGAGATGCTGGACTATTCCCGGCCCCTGGAGCTGCGCCTGTCGCCGCTGGAGATCAGGCCGTTGCTGGAGGAGTGCCAGGCCCTCAGCTCCGAGATGGCCGAGGCCCAGGGGGTGCGGCTGGCCCTGGAGGCCGATGCGGGCGCGGAAACGGTCCTGGCCGACGCTGGACGAATCAAGCAGGTGGTGCTCAATCTGGTGCACAACGCCATCCAGGCCTCGCCCCGGGGCGAGGTGGTGCGCCTGGCCGTCGTCCCGCGGGATGGACGACTGCGCCTGGAAGTGAGCGACCGGGGGGTGGGGGTGGCCCCGGAGGACCAGGAGCGCATCTTCAATCCCTTTTTCACCACCAAGCGCCACGGCACCGGCCTGGGCCTGGCCATCTGTCGCAAGATCGTCCAGGCCCACGGCGGCGAACTGGAGCTTTTGCGCAGCGTCCCCGGCCAGGGCAGCACCTTCGCCGTCTCCCTGCCCCTGGAGCGGGGACTGGAGGACTGGCGGCATCCCAACCGGGGCGAGGAGGGGGGCGAGGCCTAGCCCCAGCGCAGCTTGGCGCGCAGGATCTCGAAATAGTCCTTGAAGGGCGATTGCACCAGGCGCACACTGGCCGCGGCCCGGCGGATGCTGACCCGGTCCCCGGGCGCCAGCTCGATGCCAACCTGGCCGTCGCTGGTCAGGGTGGTGTCCTGGGCCCGGCGGCCCAGGTCCAGGTTCAGGGTCATCTGGGGGCCCAGCAGCAGGGGCCGGTTGCTGAGGGCGAAGGAGCAGATGGGGGTGACCACGATGCAATCCAGGCTGGGATGGCAGATGGGCCCCCCGGCCGAGAGGTTGTAGGCGGTGGAGCCGGTGGGGGTGGAGATGATCAGGCCGTCGGCCCGAAAGGTGGTCAGGGGCTGGTCGTCCACCAGCAGGTGGAGTTCGATGATGCGGGCCAGGGCGGCCTTGTTGACCACCAGGTCGTTCAGGGCCAGCACCCGCTGCGCCGGCTGGCCCTGGCGCAACACCTGGCCCTCCAGCATCAGGCGGGGCGGAGCGGCGTAGCGCCCCTGGAGCACCAGGTCCATGGCTGGCAGAAGCTCCTCCGGGGCCAAGGCGGTGAGGAATCCCAGGCCGCCCAGGTTCACTCCCAGGATGGGGGCCCGCTCCAGGCCGGCCAGGACCACCTCGCGCACCGCCCCCAGCATGGTGCCGTCCCCGCCCAGCACCACCACCAGGTCGCTGTCCGGGGGCAGCTCCAAATTGGCCTCCATGCGGGCGATGGGTTGGCTGGCCCCGGCCTCGTGCAGGATCGCCGCCAGGCCGCGTTCCTCCAGCCAGCCGGCCAGGCGGCGGGCCAGGTCCAAGGCCTCTTGGGTGTGGGCCTTGTGGATGATTACGACTTTTTTCATGACCAGGGCCTCCACGGGGCCAAGCTAACAGAAAGCGCACGGACCCACAAGGCCTCGCGCCGGACGGTGGTGGCGGGGGCAAGGGCCGGGGAGCGGATGGAACAGCGTGGGCGACGACGACTTCATCTCCGCCCTGAACCAGGCGGTGAAGCAGGACATCATCGAGAATTACCTCCGCGAGCGGCGCATCGTGGAGGAGGAGACCCTGATGGTCATGGAGGCCTGCAGCGCCTTCCTGGGCGGGGTGGCGGTCTGGGAGGAGCAAAAGGCCGCC
>JAIUYB010000411.1 GCA_020216625.1 Desulfarculus sp. | reverse complement strand
GGGGGCAGGCCCAGGGCCTCGGTCCCGGCCGCGCCCTCGCCGACCACCGCGGCGGCGGCGTATTGGGCCGCGGCGGCGGTGGTCTCGGCGAACTGGTCTTCGAAAAGCAGGTCGGCCGGGGTGATCTCCAGGCCCTGGGCCAGGAGCACCGCCCGCTCCATGGTGTTCTGCAGCTCGCGCACGTTGCCCGGCCAGGGATGGGCGGCGATGGCCCGCCGGGCGGCCTCGCCCAGCTTGAGGTTCGGCTTGCCGTTTTCGGCCGCGTAGCGGGCCAGGAAGTGGTCGGCCAACAGCAGCAGGTCGCCGGGACGTTCGCGCAGGGGTGGAACCTTGAGGGGGATCACGTTGAGGCGGTAGAAGAGGTCCTCGCGGAACTCGCCCTTCTCGATGTGCTCCTTGAGGTCGCGGTTGGTGGTGGCCACCACCCGCACGTCCACCGGCACCGGGCGCTTGCCGCCCACCCGGTCGATCTCGCCCTCTTGCAAGACCCGCAGCAGCTTGGCCTGGAGCGCCGGGGCCATCTCGCTGATCTCGTCCAGCAGGATGGTGCCGCCGTGGGCCAGTTCGAAGCGGCCGGGCTTCTTGGCGATGGCCCCGGTGAAGGCGCCTTTTTCGTGGCCAAAAAGCTCGCTCTCCAACAGGCCCTCGGGCAGGCTGGCGCAGTTGACCGCCACGAAGGGGCCGCTGGCCCGGGCGGAGTTGTCGTGCAGATAGCGGGCGAAGAGCTCCTTGCCGGTGCCGCTCTCGCCGCTGACCAGCACCGTGGCCCGGCTGTCGGCCACCGCCTTGGCCATCTCCAGCAGCCGCTTCATGCGCCCGTCCTGGGTGACGATGGGCCGGCCGTGACGGCCCTGGGCCTCGGCGCGGGCGGGGGGCGGCTTGAGCATCCGGCTGGAAAGCTCCTCCAACAGCTCCACCGTCACCGGCTTGAGCAGGAAGTCGGCCGCGCCCTCCTTCATGGCCTCCACCGCGTGGCGCACCGACCCCTGGCTGGTGAGGATCACCACCGGGGTGGCCGGGTCGTGGCGCTTGACCTTGCGCAGCAGGTCCATGCCGTCCACGCCGGGCAGGTTCAGGGCGGTGATCACCAGGTCGAAGGCCTGGCCGTCCTCCAGCGCGCCCAGGGCCTCGGCCCCGCTGGAGGTCACCCGCACCGCGTGGTTGTTGCGGCTCAAAAAGCCGGCCAGGGTTTTGGCCAGCTCCAGGTCGGTGTCCACGATCAGGACCTTCTTGGCTTGGGCGTCGGGCATGCGCCAGTCCTTGGCCGCGGGGTTACGCGCGATTACGCATCACGATAATATACATCTAATTGCCTACCTGGGCCAAGCGCGGCGCCATGTCCAAGTCGGTCTGCATCCGCTGGGCCATGCTGGACCAGGGGTCCACCTTCAGCTTGACCAACTGCTCCAACACCTTCCGGACCTCCTCGGCGTCGCCGGCCAGGCGCGCGGACTGGGCCAGTTCGTACAGGGCCTGGGCCTTTTGGTCGTCGGAGCTGGCCAGCACCACGGCCTTGCGGAAATATCCTTCTGCTTCCGGGTAGTTTTCGGCCTGTCGGGCCACCGCTCCGCTGTCCATGGCCAGCAGGTGGCGTTCCAGGCCGACCACCTGGCCGGGCTCCTTGTCCAGCAGTTGGTCGGCCCGGTCCAGGGCGGCCAGGGCCGGCCCCAGCCGACCCAGGTTCCACAGCGCGCGGCCATAGGCCGCGTAATCGGCGGCCCCGGCCGGGGGTTCGCCCGGGGTGGCGATAAGTTGCTCCAGGGTGGTCACCGCCGGCAGCCATTGCTTCTGCCGGGCCAGGGCCCGGCCCAACAGCGACCAGGCCCGGCGCAGGTCCGGTCCCTTGAGGGCCTTGAGTTCCTGCGCGGCCAGGCTGTTGATCACCCCCTGGTGATCGCCCTCGATCATCAGGTTGCGGGCCATGTCCACCGCCAGGGTCGGTTCGTTCAGCCCCCGGCTGATCAGCACCCGGTAGGTCCGGGCGGCGCGGTCGTTCTGGCCGGTCTTCTCGTAGGCCCAGGCCAGGAGCTTGAGGATGTCGCTGCCGTTGGGCCGCTGGATGTAGGGGCGGTGGCGCAGGTAGGCGTTCATCAGCTCCATGGGCTTGTCCGCCTGGCGCAGGCTGTCCAGCAGCCCCAGGGAGGCCAGGTTGAGGGTGTAGTCCACCTCGCGCTTGAAGGGGGTGCGGGGGTGGTCCTGCAAAAGCTTCTCCAGGGCGGCGATGCTTTGGTCGTGCTGGCCCATTTTGTAATAGTAGACCCCCAGCTTGAGCTGGGCCAGCTGCCCCACCGCCCGGTTGGCGTACTTCTCGGCCAGCTCCTGGTAGGTGTTGAGGGCGTCGGTGGTGGCCTTGACCTGGAAGATGTCCCAGGGGTGCTGGCTGTCCTTCTCCGGGGATTCGGCCAGACGGATGCGGGCCACCAGGGCGCCGTCGCTCTCGGGATAGAGATTGACCACCTGTTTGAAGACGTCCTGGGCGGTCTTGTATTCGCCCTCGTATTGGTAGGTGTCGCCCACCCGGGCCAGAATGATGTCGTTGTCGCGGATGTCGGGCTTGAGGTTGAGCACCCAGAGGAAGTTGGCCCGGGCCTCCACGTATTTGCGCAGTTGGAACTGGGCCTCGCCCAGGTGGTAGAGGATCTCCGGCTCCTCCAGGTAGAGGCGCGGATTGCGGGCCAGCATCTGCTCCACCAGCGCGGCGGCGCGGTCATAGGCCGACAGCCCGAAGTAGGCTTGGACCATGCCCCACTCCGCGTCCTTGCGATAACGGCTGTCGGGATAGCGTTCGACGATGCGCCGGTACTCCTCCAGCGCCCGGTTGTAGTCCTGCTCGGCCAGGAAGGTCTGGCCCCTCTCCACCATGGCCAGGCTGGCGTACTGGCTCTGGGGATAGTCCTGGGTCACCAGATCGAAATAGCCCTGGGCGCGGAAGGGCTCGCCGAACAGGTTGCTGGCCTTGCCCATCATCAGCAGGGCCCAGGGCGCCTGGTCGGAATCCGGGAAGTTGTCCAGGGCGTACTGGTATTTTTCCATGACGTCCCAGAAGGCCGGGGCGATCTTGCGCTCGCTGAGGCTCATGAAGGCGTCGGCCCGGCGGTAGGCGGCCTCGGCCGCCAGGCGGTGGCCGGGGAAGCGCATCAAGAACTGGTCGAAGCCGGCGTAGGCATCGGCGAAGCGCCGGGTATCGAAATCCAGCTTGGCCCGGTCAAACAGGGCCTGGGCGTCGCCATCCATCACCCCGCCGGGCCCCAGGGGTCCGCCCTGGGGCGGGCGCTCGCCCACCCGCTCCACCCCGCGCCCCGGCGTGGGCGGGGCCTGGACCAGCCCCTGCTCCTCGGGCATGGGCTGGGCCACCCGTTCCCGGTTCTCCTGCCGCAGCCGCAGTGG
>JAIUYB010000410.1 GCA_020216625.1 Desulfarculus sp. | reverse complement strand
CACTCCGGCGTGGTCGGCGTTGCCGAATCCCAGGTACTGGCGGCCGGTGTCCGGATCCCTGGTGGCGAAGCCCCATTTCAGATCCTTGAATTGATGGGGGTTGAGGTGGGTGAAGTCCTGTTTGGTCCAGGGTCCAGCGGGGCCGTTGGAGGTGTAGACCACCATCCCCGACCAGGATTCGGGGGCCAGGTGGATCGTCCCCTCGGCGCTGTATCCCGCGGCGCCGCTTTCGCACCAGTCTGGAAGCAGGCTGGCCTTTTCCGGCTTGCCTCCCGGAGCGACGCACCAAACCGAGGTTTCCCGGATTTGGTTGCGGGAAATGCCGCTCACCACCAGGTGGCCGTCGTGGGCGAAGAAGGCCATGGGCGCGCGGTCCACCAGGCCCACGCGGACGAAGGCGAAGCGATGAGACTCGGGGCGAGGGACGGGGAGCGGCGCCGTGGCCGTGTCCGCGGGCGGCTGTAGCGCGCAACCCAGCGCGGCCAAGGCCGCCAGTGGAGCCGCCACCCTGACGACCGCCGCGGCCGCCGTCCTGATCGCCCGCCACCATGCCTTCGGCATCGTCCACCCCTCGGGGTCGTCTGCCCACCAAAAACCTGGTCCGCGTCACGGCCTGCGTCTCAGACGTAGGCGCGGCGCAGCTCCTCCAGCAGGTCATCGGTGAGTTGCTCTGACCGGCGCAGCTCGGCGAAGCGGTCCAATAGATCCTCCACCGTCAGCCGCCGCTTGCTGGCCTGGTCGATGTCCTCGATCACCCGGCCCTGGTGCATCATGATGGTGCGGCTGCCCAGTTCCAGGGCCTGGCGCATGCTGTGGGTGACCATCAGGGTGGTCAGCCCCCGCTCGGCCACGAACTGGCTGGTCAGCTTGAGCACCTGGGCGGCGGATTTGGGGTCCAGGGCGGCGGTGTGCTCGTCCAGGAGCAGCACCCGGGGGGTGTTCATCACCGCCATCAAGAGGGTCAAGGCCTGGCGCTGGCCACCGGAAAGCGAACCGATGGCGTTGTCCATCCGGCCCTCCAGGCCCATCTCCAAGGATTGGATCCGGGCGCGGTACTCCTGGCGGCGGGCGCGACCCAGACCCAGGCGGGGACGGGCCGGAAGCCCGCGCAGCGCGGCCAGGTGGAGGTTTTCGGCGATGCTCATGCCGGGCACCGTGCCCAGGAAGGGGTTCTGGAAGACCCGGGCCACCAGGCCGGCGCGCGCGAACTCCTGGTCCTGGGTGACGTCCCGGCCGGCGATGGCGATCCGGCCCTGGTCCGGGGCGAACTCCCCGGCCACGGCGTTGAGCAGGGTGGATTTTCCCGAGCCGTTGGTGCCGATGATGGTCACGAACTCGCCCTCGGCCACGCTCAAGGTCAGCTCCCGCAGGGCGTGGACCTCGTTGACCGAGCCGGGATTGAAGCGCTTGTCGAAACCCGTCAACTCGATCATCGCTCGCCTCCCGGGTTGGCCACCCGGCTGGCCACCGCCGGGGGCAAGAATACCCCGTACTCCGCCGCCAGGGCGCGGTTTACGCATAGGGTTTCGGGCACGTAATCCACGATGGGGATCGCCTGGGGGGATTCCCCACGCAGCAGGCGGACGGCCATGGCCCCGGTGCGCCGGCCCACGTTGTAGTAGTCCGGCCCCACCGCCAGCATGGCTCCCCGGTTAACATCGGCGCAGGAATTGCTGAGATAGGGCACCCTGGCCTTGTGGAGCGTCTGGGCCACGCTCTCGAAGGCCGAGAGGGTGGTGCTGTCGCCGGAGGTGAAGAACAGGTCGATGCCCTTGGCCAGCAGGCCGCGCACCGCCTCCATGACGTCGGCGGTGGTGGTGACGTTGGCCTCCACCAGGGTGAAGCCGTAACGGGGGGCCAGCTCACGGGTCTTCTTGGTGCAGGCCTCGGAAGAAAGCTCGCCCGGGTTCCAGGCCATGCCAATGCGCTTGGCCTGGGGGAAAACCTCCCGCGCGGCGCGCAGCACCGCCTCCACCGGTTGGAAGGTGGCCACCCCGGTGATGTTGGGCTGGTGGTCACCGGGGCTTTTGGCCACTCCGGTCAGGTAGGGGTCGGTGACCGCTCCGAACACCTGGGGGATGGTCTTGTTGAATTGCGCCGAAAGCTGGAGGGCGATGGTGGACAAGGTCACGATGTAATCGAAGCGCTGGCGCACCAAATCCTGGGCGATGGCCTGGCCCAGGGCCATCTCCCCCTGGGCGCTCTTGACGCTGATCTCCACCCCCAGCTCGCGCGCGACGCCGCTCTGGGCCAGCTCGTCCTGCACCCCCCGCAGGGCGTCCAGGACGATGGGCATGTCGGTGTAGATGAAGATGGCCAGGCGTCGCTTGCCTGGAGCGGGAGAGGCTGGCCGCGGAGGGGATGACGCCGGCTTGGCCTGGGCCTGGGCCGGGGGATGGAGGACGCTGGCCTGGGCCATGACCTCGGGCGGCAGGGTCAGCTTCAGGTCGGCGGCGACCTTGGTATTGAGGCCCACGCTCAGGCGCGAGTAGCGCTCGAAGGGGATGTCGCGCGGGTTCTCGCCGCGCAGGATGCGGTCCACCAGGCGGGCGGCCTGTTCACCACTGGAGGTGTAATCATAGCCCAGGGCGGCCAGGGCGCCCTGGGGCAACAGCTCCACGTCGCTGACCACCACCGGCACGTTGGCGGGCTGGGTCACCGAGACCACCGCGTCGAAGGCGGAGTAGATGACGTTGTCCGGAGGCAACACCAACACGTCCACCCCTTGTCCCAGCAGGGATTGGGCGGCCTGCCGCACCTCGCCGGTGCCAGCCACCATGGAGCCATGGAAGCTCAAGCCGGGCTGGCCGGCCATGGCCCGGCGGAGGTTGGCCACGTTGAACTCGGCGTTGGCCTGGCTGGGGTCCCAGAGCGCGCCGACGCGCAAAGGGCCGGGCAGGATGCGGCGCACCAGGGCCAGGGTCTGGTCAATGGGCACCCAGCCATAGGTGCCGGTGACGTTGGGCCGGTGCTCGGTGTCCGAGACCCCGGCCTGGATCAAAAAGGGGTTCGCCACGGTGGCGAAGACCAGGGGTCGGTCGGTGATCTTTTTTAGACCAGCCTGGGTGGCCGGGGTGGAGATGGTCACCACCAGGTCGGCCCCGTCCTTGAGGAACTTGTCCAGGATCAGGTTCAGGGTGGCCTGGTCGCCATGGGCGTTCTCCAGGCTCAGGCGGCAGGTCCGGCCGTCGATGTGGCCCAGCTCGCGCAGGCCCCGCACCAGACCCTCGCGGGTGAGGTCCAGCACCCCGTTGGCGGTGAACTGCACCACCCCGATCAGGGGCCGGGCCGGTGAGGCCGATCCGCCGACGTCTGGCTCTGGCGGCCGGGCGGCCCACCAGCCCAGACCCGCCAGCACCGCCGCCGCCAGGCCCCAGGCCCAGGCCGGACGCAGGAACC
>JAIUYB010000409.1 GCA_020216625.1 Desulfarculus sp. | reverse complement strand
CCCAGGCGGGCGGCGACGATCTCCGGGGGCAGGTCCAGGCGGCGGGCCAGGCGTTGCAGGTAGCCGGCCCGGGTCACCGGGTCGTTGATGGCCTTGATCACCTCGCCGGCGGCGGCCACCACCGCGCTCTTGCCCTCGGGGCTGGTCAGGTCGCCGTTTTGGGCGATGTCATCCAGGACCGATTCCACCAGAGGCCGGGCGGCGGCGATGAGCGCCTCCATGGCCGGGGCGCCCTGGGCGCGCAACAGCGAGTCCGGGTCCTCGCCCGTGGGCAGCAGGGCCACCTTGGGGTGCAGACCCTCGGCCAGGCAGATGGGCAGGGCCCGCTGGGCGGCGCGGCGGCCGGCGTTATCGCCGTCCATGATCAGCACCACCTCGGCGGCCTGGGATTTCAGCAGGCGCACCTGCTCGGCGGTCAGCGCGGTGCCCATGGGGGCCACGGTCTCGGGCAGGCCGTGGGCGGCCATGGTGATCACGTCGAAATAGCCCTCCACCACCAGGGCGCGGTTCTTCTGGCGCATGGCCGGGCGGGCCTGGTCCAGGTTGTAGAGGGTGCGGGATTTGTGGAACAGCGGGGACTCGGGGCCGTTCAGGTATTTGGGCTCGCCGGGGCCGATGATGCGTCCGCCGAAGCTGACGGCCCGGCCCTGGAGGTCGCGAATGGGGAAGACCACCCGGTCGCGGAAGCGGTCGTAGCACCCGCCGCCCGCCTCGCGCCGCACCAGCAAGCCGGCCTTGACCCCCAGCTCCGGGGCCACGCCCTGGGCGGCGAGAAAACGGCCCAGCCCCTCCCACTGGCCGGGGGCGTATCCCAGGCCGAAGGTCCTCACCGTGTCTTGATCAAGTCCGCGCTTGTGCAGGAGATACTCCCGTGCAGGCCCCCCGCCCGGCGATGCCAGCTCCCGGCTGAAAAATGTACCGGCCAACTGCAGGACATGCAACAGGCGCTCCCGCTCCTCCTCCCGCTGGCGAGCTTGCGCGTCCAGGCGGGGCGAGGGAAGCTCCACCCCGAACTGGCCGGCCAGCTCGCGCACCGCCTCGGGGAAGCTCAGGCCCTGGTCCTTCATGACGAAGTTGAAGACCGAGCCGCCCTCGCCGCAACCGAAGCAGTGCCAGGTGCCCCGGCCGCGATCCACCTTCAGGCTGGGGTCCTTGTCGCCGTGAAAGGGACAGATCCCCCAGAAATCGCGGCCCTTTTGCACCAGGCGGATCCGCCGGCCCACCACCTCGACGATGTCGGCCCGCAAGCGGACCTCGTCGATCTTCTCCGGCGGGATGTGGGCGGCCGCGCTCATGTCAAGGGACCCCCGGGGCTTTGTCCCGCGCCGAGGTTGGCGGCCGAGCGCCTCAACTTCTCAGCTCCGCCACCGTCACCCCGGCCCCGCCGCGCCGGCCCTCGGGCCGGTGGGTGGCGGTGACAAAGGGGTGATGCTCCAGATATTCGCGCACCGCCGCCCGGAGGCGGCCGCTGCCCACGCCGTGGATGATGGCCAGGTTGGCCTTGCCGGCCAGGATGGCCTGGTCCAGGGCCTTGTCCACCTTGGGCAGGGCCTCGTCCACGGTCAGGCCCACCAGGTTCAGGTCCAGGCCGTCGCCGGCGCTGGCCTGGACCGAGACCGCCGGGCGCGGCTGGGGGGCGGCCTTGGCCCCGGCGGGCAGGGCCTCCATCTCGCGCAGGGGCACCACCACCCGCACCCCAGCCACCCCCACCGAGACCGGCACGCTCTCCGCCCCGGGCTTGGGGTCCTCCAAAAGCACCCCGCGTTGGTCCAGGGCGATCAGGTGAACCGCGTCGCCGGCCTTGAGCCGACGGGGGTCGAATCCAGCCTGGGTCCGGGCGGCCGGCTCCGGGGGCGCGGCCAGGGCCTCCACCTCGTTCAGGGCCTCGCGCCGGGCCTCGTAGACCTCTTGCTTGACCGTGCCCGGCTTGGGGGCCTGGCCCTGCTCCTTGGCCTGGACCACCTGGCCGTAAAGCTCCTCCAGGCGGCGCTCCATGCGCCGGGCCACCTCGCGCACCCGGCGCTTGCCTTCGCTCAGCGCCCCGGCTCGCTCCTTCTTGGCCTGGTTAAGAAGGCGCTTGGCCTCCTCGCGCTCCTCGGCCGCCTTCAGGCGCTCGGCCTGAGCCGCGGCCCGGGCCGCCTCGGCCTGCTGGCGGGCCTCCTCCACCTGGCGCATCAGGGCCACGGTCTGCTCCTCGGCCTGGTCCACCTGGCGGCGGGCGGCCTCCACCAGGGCCGGGGGGAAGCCCAGGGAGCGGCTGACGGTGAGCGCGTCGGAGAAGCCGGGCAGGCCGTAGTGCAGTTGGTAGGTCGGGCGGCCGGTGAGGGGGTCGAAGGCCACCGAGACGTTCTCCACGCCTTCGGTGGTGGCGGCGTAGGCCTTGAGGCGGTGGAAGTGGGTGGTGACCAGCACGCTGGCCCCGTGGTCCTTGAGCCAATCCAGCACCGCGATGCCCAGCGCCGCGCCCTCGCCGGGATCGGTGCCCCCGCCCAGCTCGTCGATGAGCGCCAGGGTGTCGCGGCCGGCCTGGTTGACCATGGCGGCCAGGCGGCCGGCGTGGGCGGTGAAGGTGGACTTGTCGCCGGTCAGGTCCTGCTCGTCGCCGATCTCGGCCAACACCCGGCCGAAAACCGCCAGGCGGCTGCCCTGGGCGGCGGGGACGTGCAGGCCGCACATGGCCATCAGGGTCAACAGGCCCACGGTCTTGAGGCTGGCGGTCTTGCCCCCGGCGTTGGCCCCGCTGATCACCAGCACCCGGGCCTGGGCGTCCAGCCGCAGATTGATGGGCGCGGCCAGGCCCCGGCCGCCCCGGCCCCGCCAGGCCAGCAGGGGATGGCGGGCCCGGGTGAGGTCGATCTCGCCCTTGATGTTCAGGGCCGGCTCGGCGCAGTCCAGGGCCTCGGCGAAAATCGCCTGGGCCAACAGGCAATCCAACTGGGCCAGGGCCTCCAGATCCTCGTGCAGCACCTGGAGGTGCAGGGCCAGGGAGCGGGCGGCCTCGATCAGGATCCGCTCCTCCTCCTCCAGCTCCTGGCGGCGCAGGAGGCTGAGCTGGTTGTTGCCCTCGATGGCCTCCAGGGGCTCCATGAAGCAGGTGGCCCCGGTGGCGCTGGTGTCGTGGATGATGCCCTGGATGCGCCCCCGGGCGTCGTTGCGCACCGGCACCACGAAGCGGTCGCTGCGCTGGGTGACGATCTGGTCGCTGAAGACCGAGCCCATCTCCTCGCGCCCCATCAGGGCCATGAGCTGACCGCGCAGGGTGTCGCGGGAGCGGGCCAGATCCCGGCGCAGGCGGGCCAGCTCCGGCGAGGCGCCGCTGGCCACCGAATGTCCCGGCCCCACGATCTGGCGGATGCGGCGGGCGACCTCGGGCAGCGGCGTGATGCGGTTGTACAGGCGGTTGACCTC
>JAIUYB010000408.1 GCA_020216625.1 Desulfarculus sp. | reverse complement strand
ATGCCGCCCACCAGGACCCAGGCGTTGATCAACTCCGGACTCAGCCGGGTGGCCTCCTCGGCCTCGGCCAGGGCCTCGTCCAATTGGCCCTGTCCCAGGTATAGCCGGGCCAGCTCCAGGCGCAGGAAGCCGCTGGTGGGGTCCTGCTTGATGGCCTTTTGGAACAACTCCTCCGCGCCCTTGCTGTCTCCGGCCCAGGCCCGGCTCTCGCCGGCCGCGAACAGGGCCATGGTGTCCAGGGGCTGGTCGGAGGCCGCCGCCAGGGGAGGCGGGGGGGGAGGCGGAGGAGCGCCCTGACGGGTGGCGCAACCATTGAGCAGGGAAAAGCCAAATAGGACGCAAGCCAGGGCCAGGAGCCCCGCGCCGGCGCGGACCCCGCGGGTGGAAACTGGAGATGTCATCACGCCGTCTGTCGCCAGGAAGTGGTGTTGCGCATTGTCCCCGCCGAAGCCCGTGATCGCCGCTGGAGCGCGCGGCAACGCCCCGGCCCCGCGCTGTTCGCCTCTTTCGGTGGCCACGGCCCGCCGCCCAATTGGCCGCGGTTCGCGGACCCAGCCCGGCTCGGCGACAAGTCTACCTCTTTTTTGGCCAATCCGCCCTACTCCAACCCGGCCATGCCCGCGAACTGCTCATCGAAGTCGTCGATCTTGCCGCGCATGTATTGGTGCAGCTTGGCCAGCAGGCGCTCCTGGATCTGGCGGATGCGTTCGCGGCTGATGCCGTGGGCCTCGCCCAACTCGCTCAGGGTCAGGGGGGAGTCGGAGAGCAGGCGCCGGTCCAGAATGTCGCGCTCCTTGTCGTCCAGGGTGTCGCGGAAGGCCATCAGCTCCTGGTGGAACAGGCCGCGCAATTCGTCCTCGACCAGAACGTCCTCGGCGCTGGGGCGGTCGTCGGGCATGAAGCTCTGGTGGGGCTCGTCGGAATTCTCGCGCACCGGGGCGTCCAGGGACAGCTCCCAGGAATCCAGGCGCTGGTCCATGTCCACCACCTCCTGCTCGCTCACCCCCAGACGGTCACTAAGAAGCTTGGCCCCGGGAGTGATGCCCATGGCGCGCAGTTTTTCCTTTTCCCGCCGCAGGTTATAGAACAACTTGCGCTGGGACTGGGTGGTGCCCAGGCGCACCAAGCGCCAGTTGTCCATGATGAACTTGAGGATGTAGGCCTTGATCCAGAACGAGGCGTAGTAGGAGAACTTGATGCCTCGGAAGGGGTCGAACTTCTTGACCGCCTGCACCAGGCCCACGTTGCCCTCCTGGATCAGGTCCAAGAGGTTGCGCATCCAATAACGCTGGTGCTCCATGGCGATCTTGACCACCAACCGGAGGTTGGCGGTGACCAGTTGGGCCGCGGCCTGGGGGTCGCCGCTCTCGGCGTAGCGCCGGGACAGTTCTTCCTCTTCCTCGCGGCTGAGCAGGGGGTATTGGCGCACCTCCCAGAGGTAGCGCTGGAGGGTGTCCACCATGGCCGGGGGCGGCGCGCCCTGGGATTGATCCCAAACCGGCGCTACCTCGTCCAACAACGGGTCCGCGACCTCGCCATCCTCCAAGCCCAGGCCGTCGTCATCCAGATCCAGGGCCGGGGTCAGGTCGGACTCGGCCTCCGGATCAAGGATCTCGGGCTCCAAAGCCTCACCAGCCGGGAATTCGTCATCCTCGGCCGGCCCGGCGTCGCCGACCGCCACCGGCGGGGGCGGTGGGGCCTTGGGGCCGCGTTTGGGGGTGGGGCGTCTGGCCATCGAACCTCTGCGACCGGCGGGGTGCTGCTGGCCCACCCCGGTTGCCGGATGATCCCAGGTTGGCGACTCGGTCCCGAAGGTCGGGACGTGCTACAATGGGCCAGCTCGACTGGGCCCGCCGGGACCGGCGGCCGTGGCCGGCGTTGCCCGCGCGGCGAAGCCAAGTCGGCGATAGACCACCTGGTTTTGAGCATACTAGGCCCATTCGCGGCCGGCAAGGGATAATCCATGTACGCCTGGTCGATCCTGGAGCCCCCAACGCCCCCTGGCTTCCGCCGGCTGCGTCTGGCCCAGTCCTGGGGCTGGCAGCATCTCCTGGCCGGGGGTGACGGTCCGCCGCTGTTTTTGATCCATGGCCTGGGCGGCAGCCACCGGGATTTCCTGTCCCTGCTGCCCCGCCTGGGCCAGCACTTCACCTGCCTGGCCCCGGACCTGCCCGGCTTTGGTCTCTCGGCCAAGCCAAATGCCAGCTATAGCACTGATTTCTTTTGCCAATCACTGGTGGAGCTGGCCGAGGCCCTGGGTGTGGCCCGGGCGGACTGGGCGGGACACTCCATGGGCGGACAGATCGTCTTGTGGCTGGCCGCCAGCCGGCCAGAGCGGGTGGGCCGGGTGGCGGCCATCTGCCCGGCCGGAGGGCACACCGCCCCGGAAGGCGTTCAACGAACCCTGCTCTGGCTCCTGACCTACGACGACCGCTTCCGATTTTTCCATCCCCGCCTGCTGGATTTGGGCCTCTCCCATGTCTTCGGCCAGCCCTATCTCGGCCCGGACATCTGGCCGGGCATGGCCGAGATCCGGAGCTACAACCAGGCCTTCTGGGACACGCCCCAACGCCCGCTGCTGGAGCGGGCCCTGATCCGTTCCGCCAAGGGGGTGCTGGCCCACTCCCTCTTGGGCAAGCTGGACGGCCTGGCCAGCCCAGTGCTCCTGGTGGAGGGCCAGGGCGACCGGGTGATCCCACCCCGCCAGACCGCCGCCCTCTGGGAAGCCCTGCCCCCGGGCACCCAGCGGGTGAGCCTGCCGGGCGGTCACATGCCGCCTTATCTGGAGCCCGAGCGCCTGGCCGAGGTTTTGTTGGCTTTTCTGCGCGCGGAGGTTGACACGGTCCGGCCCGGGGGCCATACCACAAGCAATCCCTAGAGCCGACCGCTAGGGCCCGGGTTGACCGAGGGATTATAAAGTCCATCCACGACCCGCGCGAGGCGGTTCAACGGCCGCCTCCCAAGCAAGTCAGTCCAAACCCCTGGGTTTGCCGTCGCGCCCCCGGCGCTTCATTTGGCCGCGCCTTGGATGATGGCCCGGTCCCAACCCGCCCGCGAAGCCGGAGGACCGCCGTGGAGCCATGAAAAAAAAAAAAAATCGAGGAGTTGGAGCCGCTCCTGGCCCAGGGCGAGGCGGCGGCCATCCTGGCCGCCATCGCTGGCGCGCCCCCCGCCGACCTGGCCCGCGTCATCGAAGACCTGGACGAGGACGATAAGCGCCGGCTCTTCGGCCTGCTGGAGCCCAGCTACGCCGCCGAGGTGCTCACCGAGCTTTCGGACTTCTCCCGCGACCAGGTTCTGGAGGGCATCCAGACCCCCCGCCTGGCCGCCATCGTCGACGACCCGCCCAGCGACGAGGCCACCGACATCATCGCCGACCTGCCGGCCGAACAGGCCCGGGAGGTGCTG
>JAIUYB010000407.1 GCA_020216625.1 Desulfarculus sp. | reverse complement strand
TCTAGGCCGCGGGCCTCTGACTTTCTTGGGCGCCGGTTTGGCTAGAAGCCCAACTCGCCCAGGACCTTCACCAAGCCCCGCACCGCGTCGGCGCTCTTGTCCAGGGCCGCCTTCTCCTCGGCGGTCAGCTTGATCTCCAGCACGTCCAGCACGCCGCCCTGGCCCAGCTTCACCGGCACGCCGATGAACAGGTCGTTGTAGCCGTACTGGCCGGTGAGGTAGGCCGCGCAGGGCAGGACTTTCTTTTTGTCCTTGAGCACCGCCTCGGCCATCTCCACCGCGGCCGAGGCCGGGGCGTAGAAGGCACTGCCGGTTTTCAAGAGGCTGACGATCTCGGCGCCGCCCTGGGCGGTGCGCTGGCAGAGCTGGGCGATCTTGTCCGCCGGCAAAAGCTCGGGCAGGGGCACGCCGCTGACGTTGGACAGCCGGGGCAGGGGCACCATGGTGTCGCCGTGGCCGCCCAGCACGAAGGCGTGGCAGTTCTCGACGCTGACGTCCAGGGCCTCGGCGATGAAGTAGCGGAAGCGGGCCGAGTCCAGCACCCCGGCCATGCCGATGACTCGCTGGGGCGGGAAGCCGCAGGCCTTCAGGGCCACGTGGCACATGGCGTCCAGGGGGTTGCTGACGATGATGAAGACCGCCTCGGGGCTCTCCTTGGCCGCGGCTTTGACCACCGAATCCACGATGCCGGCATTGGTCTTGATCAGGTCGTCGCGGCTCATGCCGGGTTTCCTGGCGATGCCGGCGGTGACGATGATCACGTCGCTGCCCGCGGTGGGCTTGAAGTCGTTGGCGCCCACCACCCGGGCGTCGTGCTTCTCGATGGGCGCGGCCTCGCACAGGTCCAGGCCCTTGCCCTGGGGCATGCCCTCCACCACGTCCACCAGGACGACGTCGGCCAGCTCTTTTTCGGCCGCGCGCTGGGCGCAGGTGGCGCCGACGTTGCCGCCGCCGATAACCGTGATTTTCTGCAGCATCTGTTTCTCCCTCTGGTTCTTTATGCTAGGCTTAACCGGTGAAGCCGGGGTCGAACGCCACCCCGGCGGCCCGGAGACCCGGCCGCGGGCAAGTTCGGCGCGGTGAATGTGTCTGCCGAGGACCTGAGCGACCCGCGGGCCTCCCCGCCGCGCCGGCGAAAGTGCCGGACGGCTTTTCGCACAGGATTATGAGAGCATAGTCTCGCCACAAACCCCGCGTCAACCACCCCCGGCGAAAAACTGGCCGGCGCGGCCCAGGAACGGCGCACCCCAGGAGCGGAGAGAGGCCATGACCGCGATATTGCAAACCAATCTGCCTGATGTCAAACTGGTCGGCCGGGGCAAGGTGCGCGACATCTACGACCTGGGCGAGCATCTGCTGATCGTGGCCAGCGATCGGCTGAGCGCCTTCGACGTCATCCTGCCCGACCCCATCCCGGACAAGGGCAAGGTCCTGACCCAGATCAGCGTCTTCTGGTTCGGCCAGATGGCCGACCTGACCCCCAACCACCTGGTGGCCTGGGAGGTCAAGGACTTCCCCAAAAGCCTCGCGCCCTACCGGGACCAGTTGGAGGGGCGTTCGATGCTGGTCAAGAAGTGCCAGCCCCTGGCCATCGAGGCCATCGTGCGCGGCTACCTGGCCGGCAGCGGCTGGAGCGACTACAAAAAGACCGGGTCGGTTTGCGGCTATCAACTCCCGGCCGGCCTGCGGGAGAGCGACCGCCTGCCCGAGCCCCTGTTCACCCCCAGCACCAAGGCCGAGCTGGGCGAGCATGACGAGAACATCTCCCTGGCCCAGGCCGAGCGGATCGTGGGCCAGGAGGTGGCCCGCCAAGTGGCCAGCCGGGCCTTGGCCATCTACGGCCGGGCGCGGGACATCGCGGCCAAGGCCGGAATCATCATCGCCGACACCAAGTTCGAGTTCGGGCTCAAGGACGGCGAGCTGATCCTGATCGACGAGATCCTGACCCCGGACTCCAGCCGCTTCTGGCCGGCCGACGAATACGAGCCCGGGCGTGGCCAGCGTAGCTTCGACAAGCAGTACGTGCGGGACTATCTGGAGAGCATCGGCTTCAACAAGCAACCCCCGGCCCCCAACCTGCCGGCGGAGGTGATCGAGGGCACCCGCGCCCGCTACCTCGAGGCCCTGGAGCGGCTGACCGGCGGTGGGCTGAAATAGTCTGAAATAATTAGCGAGGCGAAACCGCCTGTGCTAGATTGGCCTCACCCACGCCCACCGAAAAGGAGCGAGTACGTTGAAGGAAAAAGTGCAAGCGGCCCTGGACAAGATCCGCCCCGCCCTGAACCGCGACGGCGGCGATGTCGAGCTGGTGGATGTCGGCGACGACGGCGTGGTCAAGGTGCGCTTGAAGGGCGCCTGCGGCGGCTGCCCCATGAGCCAGATGACGCTGAAGATGGGCATCGAGAAGGTCGTCAAACAGGCGGTTCCCGAGATCAAGAGCGTCGAGTCGGTCTAGGCCTAGCCAACGGCCCCGTCCTCGCCGAGGAGGGGCTTGTGCGCCTGCATTGTGGCCGGCGGCGGCCGCCAGCGCCGCGCCAGGGCCAGTAGCCAAACGCCTCGGGGGGGGATCATGGCGGAGGACCGAGGGGAGCGGTCGGAGACCGACGCCCAAGGCGCGGCCGTGTCGGTCAAACCCTATCGCGACTTGGCCGGCAAAGTCTGCCATCGGGCCAAGAACGACTTCCAGGCCATCACCAACTTGATGGCCATGGCCTGTCCCTTCGCCCGCACCCCGGAGGAGTTGGCCGAGGCCATGGAGGGGCGGGTGGGGGCCCTGGCGGTCTCCTATTCCCTGATCCACGAGACCGGGGCCAAGCCCACCCTGGATCGCCTGGCCGCCGAGATCGTCCGCCGCTGCCAGGGCCGCAGCGTCTTGCCGCCCCGGGTCCAGCGCGACCTCCCCGAACTGGCCTTGAGCCTGCGCCTCTGTTCCCCCCTGTCCCTGTGGCTATACGAAATCATCGGCAACGCCTTGCTTCATGGCCGCCCCCGGGGCGGAACCGCGCTGGTTTCGGTGGGCGGTCGGCTGGACGAAGATGGCCTGCTGATCTGGGTTGCGGACAACGGTCCCGGATTGCCGCCGGATTTTGATCTCGCCAAAAGGCGTCGTTTCGGGCTCTACCTGGCCCAGGCCGTGGCCGATACCGACCTGCACGGCCGTCTGGAGTTGGCCAGCGCCGCCCCCGGCCTGGAGGTGCGGCTCTGGGTGCCGGCGGCGACCTTGCAGGTCCACAATCGCGATGCCTGACCACGCCCTTAAGGTGCTGGTGGTGGAGGCGCGTCCGGAGCGGGCCCAGACTCTGGCCCAGCTCCTGACGGAACTGGGCATGGGTCTGGCCGGGGTGGCGGCCGATGGGCTGCAGGCCTGCCTGATGTGTGTCCGTCAGGCCCCGGACCTGGCCCTGGTGGCCAGCGACC
>JAIUYB010000406.1 GCA_020216625.1 Desulfarculus sp. | reverse complement strand
CAGGGCGTAGCCCACGGTGTCGGGGATGTTGATGGTGGTGGCCCCGTGGGCCAGGGCCAGGCGCACCACCTCGCACAGGAAGTCGGGGTCGGTGCGGCTGGCGTCCTCGGCGCTGAACTGCACGTCGTCGCACAGGCTCCGGGCCAGGGAGACGCCGCTCTTCACCTGCTCCAGCATCTCCTCGCGGCTGATGCGCAGCTTGTACTGGAGGTGGATGTCGCTGGATGCCACGAAGACGTGGATCCGGGGCCGTTCGGCGTCCCGGACCGCCTCCCAGCAGGTCTGGATGTCCGCGGCCCGGGTGCGGGCCAGGCCGCAGATCACCGGACCCTGAACCTGCTGGGCGATGAGCTTGACCGACTCGAAGTCGCCGGGGCTGGAGGCCGGGAAGCCGCACTCGATGATGTCCACCCCCAACTGGGCCAGCTTGTGGGCGATGCGGATTTTTTCCTCGCGGTTCATGGAGGCGCCGGGCGACTGCTCGCCGTCGCGCAGGGTGGTGTCGAAGATGTATACGCGATTGTTCATGGCAAGACTCCTCGTGCAAATCGGGCCCCACGCGCCTGGCGCGCCGGAGCTTGGTTGGTTCGGTTTTAGCTGCTAGCGAAAGACAGGACGGCTAGGCGCTGGTGACCTGCTCGTCCAGGGGCTGGGTCTGCTCGGCGGACATCTGCCGTTTCCGCGCCATGTACCTGGCGCCGAAGGGCCCGCCGAGCACGTATAGGGCCAGTAGGACGAAACCCATCACCTGGGGTTGGACCGCCACCAGAATGAAGACGAGAAGGGCGGCCACCAGCCAATTGAAGGACTTCAGACGGGCCAGGCCCAGCTCCTTGAAGGACAGATAGTGGATATTGCTGACCATCAGGAAGCTGAGGACGAAGACCAGGAAGACCAGGGGCATGAAGTCGACCGGGGGCTTGACCCCGATGAAGTCGCAGAAAAGCACCGTGGTGGCCAGGACGCTGGCCGCGGCCGGGATGGGCAGACCCACGAAATACTTGGTGCCCACGCTGTCCACCTGGACGTTGAAGCGGGCCAGGCGCAGGGCCCCGCAGGCCGCGAACAGGAAGGCGGCCACGACGCCCAGGCGGCCGAAGGACTGCAAGGACCAGAGGTAGAACAGGACCGCCGGGGCCACGCCAAAGGCCACCAGATCGCAAAGCGAGTCGTATTCCACCCCGAAGCGGCTGGTGGAGCCGGTGGCGCGGGCCACCTTGCCGTCCAGGCCGTCCAGGACCAGGGAGGCCAGGATCGCCAGGCAGCCCTCGACGAAGCGGCCCTCGATGGCCGAGAGCATGGCCCAGAACCCGGCGAAAAGACTCATGGAAGTGATGAGGTTGGGCAGGACGTAGATGCCCCGGCGCTTCTTCAGCGAGCGCTCCTTGCGTCCGGGCCGGTTGCGGCGGCGGGGCATGGCATCGTCCTTGCTGGGCGGGGGCGGATCAGGCCTCCGCGGGGTCGCTTCCCAACTCGGCCAGCAGGCTCAGGCCGGCCTTGACCTTCTGGCCCGGCAGCACCCGCACCCGGGTTTCCGGGGGCAGGTAAATGTCCAGGCGCGAACCGAATCTAATCATACCAAATCTCTGCCCGCGATGCACCCATTCCCCGGGGGCCAGGCGGCATTCGATGCGCCGGGCCACCAGGCCCGCCACCTGGGCCACCAGCACCAGGCGGCCGTCCTCGCCCTGGATCAGGACCTCCTGGCGCTCGTTATCCACCCGGGCCCCGGGCCGGTCGGCCGGCATGTATCCCCCGGGCAGATGGGCCAGGCGCACCACCTTGCCGCTGATGGGGGCGCGGTTGACGTGGACGTCGAAGATGTTCATGAAGATCGAGATCATGGCCGCCCGCCCGCCGGGCAGGTCGGGACGGTCCACCTCCTCCACCGCCACCACCCGGCCGTCGGCCGGGGAGAGCACCGCCTCTGGTCCGGCCGGGGCGAAGCGGGCCGGGTCGCGGAAGAACCAGATCATCCAGGCGGTGATGATGAGCAGCGGCCAGGCCAGCCAGCCCACGCGCAGGGCGAAGGCCACCCAGGCCAGGCCGCCGAAGCTGATGAGATAGGGCCAGCCGCTGGCGGCGATGGGAAACTTGTCGAAGCCTGACACCCGCCGGACCCGTCCCTAGGCCGGGGCCTGGGCGCGATGGGCCGCCAGGATGGACTCGATGCGGTCGCGTCCGGCCAGCTTGATCTTTTGCAGGCGTTTACGTTCCACCTGCTCCTCGGGGGTCAGGTAGCGGCGCTGGTCGAACTCATCCAGTCGTTTTTCCAGCTCCAGGTGCTCGCGCCAGAGCTGGTCCAACTCGGGGTTGGAGGGAGCCAGTTTTTGTATCAAAGCAAGGTCTCGATCTTCCATTTGCCTTCGCCAAAAAGTGGTTGTTGGACGGATGATTACACGCCGGCGGCATTCGTGTCAATTTGCCGCGGCGCTTTTCGTGCGTTTCAGGGCGTGAGCAGGCCGAAGCTGACGGTGACGCTGGCGCTCAGACCGATGCGCCCCGGCTCCAGGGGCGGGGCGGGGTTGGCGTCGGCGTTCTCGGCGGCCGCGCTGCGCATCAGCAGGGGCGTGGGCGGCTCGCTGGCGCTGGCGCTGATGGAGCGAACCGGACCCAGGCTTAGGCCGGCGGCCTGGGCCAGGGCCTCGGCCTGGGCCCGAGCATCGGCCAGGGCCAGAATCTGCGTCTGGCGGCGGGCCTGGGCGGGGTCGCTCAGGCCCCACTGCGGTCCCTCGATCAGGTTGGCCCCGGCCTGGCTGGCGACCTGGATCAGCTCACCCAGCAGGTCTGGCCGCCGGGTGGTCACCCGGACCCGGTTTTCGGCCTGATAACCCACTTCGCGCCAGCGCCGGGCCTTCTGGTCCCACTCCCGCTGGGGAATCAGGCTATAGGTCTGGGTCTGGAGGTGGTCCTCGGGGCGCAACAGGGGTTTGACGGCCTTCAGGAGGGCCTGCATGGCGGCGGCGTTGTGGCGGGAGGTCTCCTGGGGGCTGGCGGCCAGACTGCGCACCCCCAGACTGATCCGGGCCTGGTCGGGGGTCAGCTCCTGACGGGCCAGGCCGGTGACGGTGACCTGGGGGACGGCCTGGTCGTCCCCGGCCAGGGCCGGCGCGGTCAGGACCAGCAGCAGGGCCAAGCCCAGCGGGGGCAAGAGGCGAGGCGAGACAGGCATGACGCCCTCCTTATCTGGTCGGTTGGTATGCGGGCATGATACCACGCCGGGACGCCGCCGGTCCGCCAAGCCGGGCCAGAGCCGGGATCACTCGATCAGGCGGTACCCTTCCAGGGGCAGACCGAAGCGGACCTCGGCGTCGGAGGGGCGGCAATAGCGGGGCCGGACGGCCTCCGGGGGCAGGCCTTGGCCCTGGGCCAGGCGCTCCTCGCCGATCAGGGCCAGCAGGCCCGGTCGGGGCTGGTCATGGA
>JAIUYB010000405.1 GCA_020216625.1 Desulfarculus sp. | reverse complement strand
GGTGGAGCTGCTGGGGGTCCTGGGGGTCTACTCCGATCCCGCCCGCGACCCCCGCCAGCACAACCTCTCGGTGGTCTTCGTGGGTCGGGCCAGCGGGCGGCCCCAGGCCGGCGACGACGCCCAGGACCTGGCCCGGTTCACCCCCGACCGCCTGCCCGAGAGCCTGTGTTTCGACCACGCCCTGATTCTGGAACACTACCGGGCCTGGCGGCGGGGGGAGCGCCCCCTGGCCCCCATCCAGGCCCCGCGGCGGGAGTCATAACCATGAGTGGCGAACGAGACCTGAACCCCAACGAACAGAAACGGCTGCTGGCCGTGGCCCGCGACACCATCACCAAGCTGATCTGGGGCAAGCGCCCCGATGCCCACGAGGCCGATCTGGAGGGGCTGAACTTCAAGCGCGGGGCCTTCGTCACCATTCATCGCCGGGGCCAGCTCCGGGGCTGCATCGGCAATTTCTTCTCCGAGACGCCGCTGGTGCGCACCGTGGAGGAGATGGCCATTGCCGCCGCCACCCAGGACCCCCGCTTCCCCCCCCTGGGCCGGGGCGAGCTGGAGGACATCGACCTGGAGATCAGCGTGCTCTCCCCGCTCAGGCCCATCTCCGACATCGACGAGATCCAGGTCGGCCGCCACGGCATCTACATCGTCAGCCCCCGGGGGCGCGGGGTGCTCCTGCCCCAGGTGGCCACCGAACAGGGCTGGGACCGCGACACCTTTCTTGACCACACCTGTCTAAAGGCCGGTCTGCAACCCGGTTGCTGGCGCGACCCCGACGTGCAGATCCTCGTCTTCTCCGCCCAGGTCTTCGGCGAAAAAGATCTGCTGGAGAAAAAGGGCTAAGCGGCGGGGAAAATCGCGGGGCGGCCCTTATTCTCGGGGGACCGAGGAAGAGGCTGGTCTCCACGACCCCTGCCTCGCCAAAGCCGGGGTTGGCGCAGGGGCCGACTTGCTCCGGCCTCCTCTGCCAAAAGATCCATTCAATCCTTCAGCGCGCGGTTTTTATCATAGCCAGGCGGGAGGCTCGCCTGGCCAGGGCCGGGGCCTTGGCCAGGCGAGTGGGTCGGTTGGGCTGGCGGGGAAGGGATGGTGTGGGTCGGTGGGTGGTTGGAGTATCAGACGTTGTCGCGCACCACGTGGAAGTGCAGATGGGCGGCCGTCACCCGGCTGCGCCCGGTGTAGACCAGGACGATGATCCAGAGGGCTTGGAGGCCCAACAACAGGGCCGGGTTCCAGAGCAGGGCCAGGCCCCGCGTCAGGTCGGGATGGTGGGCGGGTTGGCCCGGACCCAGCCAGAGGGCCGCGGCCAGGGTGTAGCCCAGGGCCGCCACGGCCATGATCTGGTAGGCGCTGATCCGGCCCCCGCCGCGATAGTCCGCGCGCAGGAACTCCGAGCCCGTCCGCCAGAGCTGGGTCACCCCCACCGCCACCAAGAGCGCCGCCAAAAATTCGCTCTCCAGGAAAAGGTAGATGCCCAGCAGGGCGGCGGCGCAATAGAGGGTGGCGGTGAGCGCCTGCACCGGCACCACCTTGCGTCCGGCCAAACCGGACTCGTAGGCGATCTTCTTGGTCGGGCCATGGAAGGTAAAGGCCAGCGGTGTGAATATCCGGCGCAAGAGTGGCCCGCATTGTTCGATCGGCCGGCCGTAGCAGCAGCCGAAGCTGATGCAGGCCAGGCGGCCCAGACCCTCGCCCAGGGCGTAGGCGATGGATAGCGCGGCCATGCTCGGCACGATGGCCAGTTCGGGATAGAGCGTGGCCCGCACCAGACCGGCCAACGGCGGGGCCAGGACGAGGCCCACGAAGCTGGCCCCGCCCACGGTGAAGGTGAAAGGCTTTTTCTCCACCAGCCGGGCCACCAGCCGCGCCGCCGGCAGGCAGAGCGAGAGCAGGGGCAACAACAGGGCCAAGCCGGCGAAAACCCCCTGGCCCAGGGAGCCCAGCAGGAACAGGAAGCAGGCCGCCGCCGCCGTCAGCGCCGTGGCCTGCAACAGGCCATACCAGGTCAGGTTCAGGCCCCGCCAACCGCCCTCGCCGTCGGGGGCCAGGGGGATGGCGGCCGCGATCTGCCAGCGCTCGCCCGGCAGCGCCCGAAAAGCCAGGCCCAGCGCCACCGCCAGGCCCGCCCCCAGGCCCAGGACCAGGGTCAGCGGGCTCATGACAGGCCGCCACTGGCCGGCAGGGCCCGGCCGATGCCCATCCGCACCCGCACCTCGGTCTCCACCAGGGGCGCGGTCAGGCCGCTGGCGAAGCGGCTGCTGACCCCGGGGGTGCGCTGATTCTCCACCAGGTCTGGGGCGAAGGCCACCCGGCCGGGCTGGAACAAGAGCACCACGGTGCTGGAGCCGGGGCGGAACAGGCTCTTGGGCTGGCCTCGGCGGATGAACATGCCCGGCAGCACCTGGCTGGGATCGTCGTAGGCCTCACGGCTGTAGGCTTGGTGGACCTCGCCGATCATCAGCGCCACCACCTCCACCATGGCCACCAGGCCGCAGGCGGTGCCGCCGGGCACGTCGCTGTCGATGATCGTCACCACCCGCTTGTTCTTGGAGTACGGCGCGGCCAGGCTGACCACCGCCCCGGGATTGCAGGAGTGGTAGTGGCCGTCGATGGCGTAGTGGTCCACCACTCGCCCCGAGACCGGGGCATGGTTGTAGTGATACTTCTCCGGAGTCAGGCGAAAGATGGCGTAATCGCCGCCGGCGAAGGCGGTGAGCCAGCGGCGCTTGTCCTCGCCCACCAGCTCGGGCAGGATGAAAAATTTCTCCTTGAGGAACAGCAGCGAGTCCCGGGCCAGGGAGCCCAGGAGCAGCCGGGAATCGGAGGGGGAAACCACCTCGTGTTCGGTGGGTGGCATGGGTCGCACCTCCCAGTAGCGGATTCGGCGCTCGAAGACCTTGCGCGGGGTGTCCAAGCCGGCCGGGTCGTCCAGGCACTCGGACAGATCCACCCCGCAGGCGCGGACGAAATCCTGGCCACCGGCCAGGCGCGCGCCCAAGAGGCTGTCGTAGTTGACGAAGGCCAAGAGGCTGCTCATGCGCGCGCCGGTCAGGGCCGCGAACAGCCGGGGCGAGCTTTCGCGCAGGTTGGAATAGATGTAGTTCACCATTCGGTCGCCAAACAGGCGCTCGTCGCGCACCTGGCGGGAGTGGCGCTCAAGATACTGATGTCGCATGTTCCGGTCCGGTCTCCAGTCGGAGAGCCCGGCGCTGGTCCTGGCCGGCGGCGGCCAGGTCCATCTCCAGGCTGATTAGGGTCAGGTTGATCAGATCGAGGAGCCCGCGTTCGCCGATCTGCTCGGTGAGCAGATCCACCCGCGTCCGCTCCACCAGCTCCGCCGCCGAGCGCTGGCCCAGGGCCCAGTTCAGGGCCTGGCGACGCTCCTGGTGGGGCTGGGCCCAGGCCGCGTCCAGGCGGCGGGCGTC
>JAIUYB010000404.1 GCA_020216625.1 Desulfarculus sp. | reverse complement strand
AAGGGTGGCGCGGCCTGAGGGGACGCTGGCCCTATCCTACCACGACCGGGAGCGGGCCGCGTCCAACTCCCCGGCGGGCGGACCGGCCCGGAACGCCTAGTCGTAGCGAATGACTTTGATGCTCTTGCCCACCCACTCCAGGGGCAGATATACGCGGCCGGAGTTGCCGCAGCGCTTGACCTTCTTTTCCAGCATCTCCTCGCCGTAGATTTCGAACTTGGGCCGGATGCGGGCGGGATTGTCGCCGTTTGGCTCTCCCCCGGGCGGGTCACCGACCTGATGCGCCGGCTGGTTTGGCATGGTCTTGCCTCATTCTGAGTGTGGGCGTCGCGGCCCTTGGGCTTGGCTCGGTTGGCGACCGCCGGGATAAGGGATGGCTTGCGATATATTTATAAAAGTATATCGAAAGCGCCTCAACACGCCCTGGCGGGGCCGGATCCCAGCCCGACCGAGGGTTGACCCCGTGCCGTCCAAGCTGTCAGCAACCAGGCCGCGACACAAGCGTCAGCGACTTCAGAGACGATAGCAGGCAAGTCGCTGAAAAAATGGAACTCTACAACCTCGACAACATATGCTTAAAAAAACATAACTACGAACAGAAATACGGCAGCGGGAGAAGGTTGTCAAGCATCGGGGATGAGGTGGACGAAGGTGGCGGCCCCGCAAGGCGAACCCCGACGGCCCGCCAGGGACCGCCGGGGCGCGGGAGCGTTCCGCCGGGGGCGGTCAGCTCTGCTTGACCAACTGCAGATTGATGAAGGGGCTGCGGTCGAAGCCCAGGTTCTTGAAGAAGGCCAGCATGTCGCCGGAGTCCCAGCGCACGGCGGTGCAAATCTCCTCCACGCCCTGGGCGCGGAAGTAATCGAACAGGCTGGTGGCCAGGGCGCGTCCCACTCCACTGCCCATGTGCTCCGGGGTGACGCCCACCATCTTGATCCAGCCGGTGACCTCGCTGCCGAAGCCGCCGATCTTGATTTCGCCGAGCACGAAGCCCAGCAGCTTGCCATCGGCCTCGGCCACGAAGCCGACCTGCTCATCGTTGTCCACATGACCGGTGATCATGCCCCGCCAGCGGTCGCTGACCGGCTGACGGATGATGCTTTGCTGGATGCGGACCACCTGTTCGACATCCTGAGGGTTCATGCGACGCAGCTTCACGGGGTTCACCTTCTCCTTGATATCGCCGAGGCGCTGTCAGTCGATGCGGATGATCTTCACGTTCTTGCCCACCCACTCCGGGGGCAGGTAGACACGGCCGGAGTTGCCGCTCTGCTTGACTTCCTTCTCGATCATCTCCTCGCCGTAGACCTCGAACTTGGCCTTGCGGCGGGAATCAACTTCGACCGGATTGGGGGCGGTCTCCGGCTCCAAGGGGCGGCTCGGGGAATCGTCGGCTATGCTCATGTCACCTCGTCCCGCTTCGCTGCTGGCTGTGTTTTCCTGATCCTGGGCCGGCTCCACGCCCCGCCGGGCGCTGATTGACGTCGCCCACGGGATTCGCGCTGCGTGGTGGTTATTTTGCAGCTACAATGTAACACTATTTGCCAGCTCCCCGCTTGTCAACCGAAAACAAGGGGATGATAGGGCAGTTGGGCGGGGACCGCAAGGGCTTGGGAGGTAAAAACCTAGCCGGTCCAGAAGCGCTGGGGGTCGTAGCGGCGGATGATGGCCAGCTCGTCGGAGGTGGGCGCTGGGGTGGCGGACAGCTCCGGGGCCACGGCCAGCTCCCAGCCGGTCTCCTGGCGCAGCCGCTCCACCTCCACGCCGGGGTGCAGTTGGGTCAGGACCGCGCGGCCGCTGGGAAAGCGGAAGACCCCCAGGCTGGTGATCAGGGCCGCCGGGCCGCCCCGGGTCAGGCCCTGGCGGGCGCGCCAGTCGGGGCCATCGCCCCAGCCAGGGCTGGTGATGAAGTCCACCCGGGGGACCAGCCGCCGGCGCTGGTGGGTCATGATGATCAGCAACCGTCCGGCCAGACAGGCGATGTCGGCTCCGCCGCCGCTGCCGGGCAGGCGGGTGAGATTCTGGCCGGCCCCCACCTGGTGGGTGTTGACGTTGCCCCAGACATCCACCTGGGCCCCGCCGATGAAACCCAGGTCCACCCGCCCGCCGGAGAGCAGGGTCATGACCTCGGCCAGGTCGGCCACCCGCAGGGCACCGGTCTGGTTGGGAGGGTCGCCCATGGTGATGATGGGTCCGGGGGCTGGGGTGTCGCGGATGACGCCGTTCTCGAAGATGCCCACCGCCTGGGGGGCATGGGTCTGTTTGGCCAGGAGAAAGGCCAGCAAGGGCAGGCGCATGCCCACGAAGACCACCTCGCCGTCGGCGATCTCGCGGGCGGCGGCGGTGACCATGATGTCGCCGGGCGAATAGTCCATGCCCCCTCCGGTGGATCGTTGCCTGGGCTTGCCAGGTCGTGGACGCTTCCGGCCAAGACAGCTTAATGGCTTCAAGCGCCTGAAATCAAGACGACCCCGCCAGCCAACGCATTTCCCCCCTGGTTTTCTTTGGGGAGGGGGGTTCCCCCCACATCTCTTCCCTCTTTAGCCGGCCGAGCGGCTGAGGTGGCGGTCCAGGGCGGCGGCGAAGCGCTCCTTGTCCTTGCGGCCGTAGGGCGGGGGGCCACCCAGGAGTTCGCCGGTCTCGCGCAGGCCCATCATGAAGTCGCGCAGAGAGAGGCGTTCGCGCACGTTCTCGGCGGTGTAGGTCTCGCCGCGGGGGTTGATGGCTTGGGCCCCGCGCTCCACCACGGCGGCGGCCAGGGGCAGGTCGGCGGTGATGACCAGATCGCCGGGGTCCAGCTTATCGGCGATGTGGCGGTCGGCGGAGTCCATGTCCTTGGGCACCACGATGCTGGTGACTAGCGGGGAGCTGGGCCGTCCCACGGGGCGGTCGGCCACCAGGACCACGGCTAGCTTGAGGCGCTGGCTGGCCCGGAAGACGATGTCCTTGACCGGCCGGGGGCAGCCGTCGGCGTCGATCCAGATGCGCAAATCAATTCACCTTTCCGCGAGGTGGCGAGAATTAAGGAAGATCGCTCCCTCCTGGATAGCAGATGGGGCGGGGCCTGGCCAGTCAATTCAGGACCGGCGGCCGGGAGGAGGGGCCTCGGTTCAGGAACCAGTTGAGGGCGGCCCAGACCAGAACCCAGGCCGCGCAGAGGGCGTAGGTGCGGGGGCTGGGATGGATGAAATCGGGCAGCCAGGCGAAGAGGGGGCTTCGCACTTCGAGGTTGAAGATGGGATGAAATTCGGCGAACCACCAGCCGGGCTCCCGGGCCACCAGGGCGGAATAGCCCAGGCCCCAGGCGGCCAGGATAACCAGGCCGAGGGCCTGGCGGCGGCTGATGCCGGCTCGCGCCCAGGCCAGAAAGGCCGGCAGGCAGAGGAGTTGGATCATGACCGCGTAGCGTCCCCGGGGACAGGTGCC
>JAIUYB010000403.1 GCA_020216625.1 Desulfarculus sp. | reverse complement strand
CAGGCCGCCGCCGAGACCGAGGCGGTCGAATAGGCCCGCCGCGGAGCGACCATGCAGCCATTGCCGGCGGGGCCGGTCCTGGTGGTGGGCCTGGGCAATCCCGGGCCCCGCTACGAGGGCACCAGGCATAACCTGGGGTTTCGCGTGGTGCGGGAGTTGGCGGATCGGCTGGGGGTGGGGATCACCCGCCGAGGCCACCAAAGCCTGTGGGGCGAGGGGCGATGGCAGGGACGCAAGGTGGTCTTGGCCCTGCCCCAGACCTACATGAACCTGAGCGGCCAGGCGGTGGCCAGCCTCGCGCGCTTCTACGACCTGGAGCCCCAACGGGTGGTGGTGGCGCACGACGATCTGGACCAAGAGCCAGGCAGGCTGAAGATCGCCCTCAAAGGGGGCGCGGGCGGCCACAAGGGTGTGGCCTCCATCATACAACACCTGGGCGGCGACCAGTTCATCCGGCTCAAGCTGGGAATCGGACGCCCCCGGTTTGGCGAGAACATAGAGGATTACGTGCTGAGCGGCTTCTACGCCGATCAGCGCGGCGTGTTTGACAAGGTGGCGTCGCTGGCCGCGGAGTGTCTGGCGGTCATCCTGGAGCAGGGGCCCCAGGCGGCCATGCAGCGTTACCACGGGGTTTCCCTTAAGGAGGAGGTAGAGGGGTAATGAAAGGCCTGACTGTGTACGCGCCGTGGCTGGCCGTGATTGGCTTGCTGGTAGCCTACTTGATCTACCAGTACGTCAAGAAGCAGCCCAACGGCAACGAGACCATGCAGAAGCTGGAAGGCATGATCAATGCCGGCGCCATGGCCTTCCTGCGCAAAGAGTATTCGATCCTGGTCATCTTCATCGCGGCCGTCTTCATCCTGCTTTGGCTGGTGGTGGACAGCAAGCTGCCCGAAACCACCCCCTGGACCGCCATCGCCTTCGTCACCGGCGCCCTGTGCTCCATGGCCGCTGGCTTCTCGGGCATGAGCGCGGCCACCAAAGGCAACAGCCGCACCGCCGAGGCCGCCAACAAGTTCGGCCAGGCCAAGGCCCTGAACGTCTCCTACTTCTCCGGCTCGGTCATGGGTCTGGCCGTGGCCAGCCTGGGCCTGTTGGGCGTGGGCTTCTGGTTCTGGATGTTCGGTGGCAACCCTGACACCGCCATGTACATCAACGGCTTCGCCATGGGCGCCAGCTCCATCGCGCTGTTCGCGCGCGTGGGCGGCGGCATCTACACCAAGGCCGCCGACGTCGGCGCCGACCTGGTGGGCAAGGTCGAGGCGGGCATCCCCGAGGACGACCCCCGCAACCCCGGCGTCATTGCCGACAACGTGGGCGACAACGTGGGTGACATCGCCGGCATGGGCGCCGACATCTTCGAGTCCTACGTCGGCTCCATCATCGCCACCGTGGCCATCGCCGCCACCATCGGCGCCGAGGACCTGAAGCTGATGGGCATCGCCAACGGCGACGTGGCCACCAAGCTGCAGTTGATGGCCTATCCGCTGCTGGTGGCCATGTGCGGTCTGCTCAGCTCCTTCGTGGGCGTCTTCTCGATCAAGGTCTTCGAGAAGGGCAGCCCGGCCGGCGCCCTGCGCTACACCACCTTCGTGGCGGCCATCCTGTTCGCTATCCTGGCCTACGTGGTCATCGCCGCCCTGCCGGCGGTGCCCAACAACGCCTGGTGGGCCATCGTCTCCGGCCTGATCTGCGGCATCATCATCGGTCTGCTGGCCGAGTACTACACCAGCGCCGCGCCGGTGAAGCACATCGCCAACAACAGCGAGACCGGCCCGGCCACGGTCATCATCGCCGGCCTGGCGGTGGGCATGCGCTCCACCTACCTGCCCATCCTGGGCATCTGCGTGGCCACCTTCATCGCCTATAAGGTCGCCGGCATCTACGGCATCGGTCTGAGCGCGGTGGGCATGCTGGCCACCGTCGGCGCCACCATGACCGTCGACGCCTACGGCCCCATCGCCGACAACGCCGGCGGCATCTCCGAGATGGCCGGTCTGGGTCACGAGACCCGCAAGATCACTGACTCCCTGGACGCGCTGGGCAACACCACCGCCGCCATCGGCAAGGGCTTCGCCATCGGCTCCGCCGCCCTGACCGCCCTGGCCCTCTTTGTGGCCTACACCCAGGGCGCCAAGATCGACGGCATCGACATGACCAACCCCATGGTGGTCATCGGCGTGTTCCTGGGCGCCATCATCCCCATGATGGCCGCCGCCATGACCATGGAGTCGGTGGGCCGCGCCGCCTTCATGATGGTGGAGGAGATCCGCCGTCAGTTCCGTGAGATCCCCGGCCTGCTGGAAGGCAAGCCGGGCGCCGAGCCCGACCCCGCCACCTGCGTGGCCATCGCCACCGGCGCCGCCATCAAGGAGATGTTGGCCCCCGGTCTGATGGCGGTCCTCTCTCCGGTGGTCGTGGGCTTCCTCCTGGGCCCCAAGGCCCTGGGCGGCATGCTGCTGGGCGCGACCGTGATGGGCGCCTTCCTGGCCCTGTTCATGGCCAACGCCGGCGGCGCCTGGGACAACGCCAAGAAGTTCATCGAGGCCGGTAGCCACGGCGGCAAGGGCTCCGACTGCCACAAGGCCGCGGTCGTGGGCGACACCGTCGGCGACCCCTTCAAGGACACCTCGGGTCCGGCCATGAACATCCTCATCAAGCTGATGAGCGTGGTGAGCCTGGTCATCGCCCCGGTGCTGGCCAACTACACGGGCCTGCTGCACTAAGCATCCGTTCCGGTTGATCAACGGGGCCGGCGATCACGCCGGCCCCGTTCTTTTTTGGGCGAGTGGCCAGCCTTTGCGGTTGACACAGGTTGGTCACATGATAAAATATCCAATCATTTAGGTTTTTTAACCGGTCTGGATTCGCCCAGGAGACCCTCATGTTCAAGATGGGTCAGCTCGCCGTTTACCCCGCCCATGGCGTGGGCGTCATCGAATCGGTGGAGGAGCGCCGGATCGGCGAGCAACTCCACAAGTTCTACATCATGCGCATCCTCGAAAACGAGATGATCATCATGATCCCGGTGGCCAACGCCGAGAGCGTCGGCCTAAGGCCGGTGATCAGCGCCCGCAACGTGCGAGACGTCTACGCCATCCTCCAGGATCGCGAGGTGGTCATCGAGAACCAGACCTGGAACCGGCGCTACCGCGACTACATGAAAAAGATCAAAACCGGCTCGGTCTTCGAGGTGGCCGAGGTGTTGCGCGACTTGTTCCTGCTGCGCCTGGACAAGGATCTCTCCTTCGGCGAGCGCAAGATGCTAGACACCGCCCGCAATCTGTTGGTCAAGGAGATCTCCATCGCCAAGAAGGCCAGCGAGGACACCGTGGCCGCGGAGCTGGAGAGCTTCTTCGTGGCCTGATCAGCGCCCCGCGTCGCACCGTCTTCACGCCCCGCCGCCTTCTGGCGCGGGGCGTCGGCGCGATG
>JAIUYB010000002.1 GCA_020216625.1 Desulfarculus sp. | reverse complement strand
CCTGGGGCTCTGACACCGGGCCCTAGACGCGATGGGCGTGGAAAACCACGGGGGCGGGAGTGCATCTCCGGCTCCCGTTATTCCGCCGGCCTGGGTTCGGCACGGGCGGGCTGGGGCGGGATGGGCGGCGCCATTTGCCTTCCGTTGCAGAGCGCCAGCGACACGGCATCATATTGTTAATGTATAAAATAAATAATAAACCTGGCAAGTTGGAAGATAATCATATACCATGAATCAACATTCAATGTTGAGTTACGCTAGATATTAATCCGCCGACCCGTCACGCGGGCCAGCCGTCCGCCAACTGCTAGAAAAGCCGGGAGAAAAACCATGGGCGTCAATTACTTCCGCCGCGACACCCGCGACACCAAGTTCGTGCTCTTCGAGCACCTCAAGGTCGACCGTCTCCTCAAGTATGAGCGCTTCCAGGATTTCACGGTCGATGATCTGGCGATGATCATCGACGAGGCCCAAAAGGTCGGGCGCGAGGTGCTTGGCCCCGGCCTCCAGGATGGCGACCGCATCGGCTGCTCCTACGCCGACGGCGCGGTCACCACGCCCGATCTCTGGAAGGAGTCCTGGAAGGTCCTGACCGAGAATGGCTGGCTGGCCGCGGTCTGCAGCCCCGAGTTCGGCGGCCAGGGCCTGCCCGCGGTGGTGGGCGGTCTGGTCAACGAGATCTTCAACTGCGCCAACATGGCCATGATGACCTACACCGGGCTGACCCTGGGCGCGGGCGAGCTGATCGAGGCCTTTGGCACCGAGGACGACAAGGCCCGGTTCGTCGAGCCGATGTACTCCGGACGGTGGTCCGGCACCATGTGCCTGACCGAGGCCGACGCCGGTTCGGACGTGGGCGCCCTGCGCACCCGGGCCATTCCCGGCGTCGACCCCGGCGACCCCCGAATCTACAAGATCGAGGGCGGCAAGCGCTTCATCACCTGCGGCGAGCACGACCTGACCGAGAACATCATCCACATGGTGTTGGCCCGCATCGAGGGCGGTCCGGCCGGCACCAAGGGCGTCAGCCTATTCATCGTTCCGAAAATCTGGGTCAATGAGGACGGCAGCCTGGGCGAGCCCAACGATGTCTTTTGCACCGGCATCGAGCACAAGATGGGCATCCACGGTTCCAGCACCTGCTCGCTGAGTTTTGGCGAGAAGGGCGGCTGTCGGGGCATCCTCTTGGGCGAGCCCCACAGCGGCATGGCCAAGATGTTCCAGATGATGAACGGCGCTCGCATCGGCTGCGGGGTGCAGGCCACCGGCATCGCCACCAACGCCTACGACGCGGCCCGGATCTACGCCAAGGAGCGGGTCCAGGGCGCGCCCCTGACCCAGCGCCACGGCGCGGCGGTGCCCATCGTGCAGCACGAGGACGTGCGCCGGATGCTGATGAACCTCAAGGCCGGCACCGAGGCCATGCGCGCTTTCCTGGCCTATCTTTTGGTGAACATGGACATCGCCGAGTCCGATCCCGACCCCGAGGTGCGCAAGCAGGCCGGGGCCCGCGTGGAGCTGTTGACCCCCCTGGTCAAGGCCTACCACACCGACTTCGGCTACAACCTCACCCGCGACGCCATCCAGGTCTTTGGCGGCTCTGGCTATTGCAGCGATTTCCCGGTGGAGCAGGCCGCGCGCGACATCAAGATCCTCTCCATCTGGGAAGGCACCAACTACATCCAGTCCCTGGACCTGGTGGGGCGCAAGCTGGGCCTGGACGGCGGCCAGCCCTTCCAGACCCTCTTGGGCGAGACCATCAAATTCGCCAAGGCCAACGCCGCCGACCCGGATTTCGCGGCCGACTTCGGCCTGCTGGAGAAGGCCGTGGGGGTGGCGGGAGACTTCGCGAAACGTTTCCTGCAGTATTTCTCCAGCGGCCGGGCCTCCCTGGTGCCCATGTACTCCACCCGCTTCCTGGAGTGTCTGGCCGAGATGATGCTGGCCCGGCTGATGCTGGAGCAGGGGCTGATCGCCCGGGAGAAGCTGGCGGGCGTGGACCCGGCCTCGGGCGACGGCGTCTTCTATCGCGGCAAGATCGCCTCGGCCAAGTTCTTCTGCCGCAACATCTTGACCAACGTGTTCTCTCGCCATCTGGCTTTGCAGCAAGAGGACCTCTCGGCCCTGGAGATTCCCGAGGAGGCCTTCTAACCGGCCCGCGAGGCGGCGCCGGCGGGGCAGGGAGACGGTCACGCCTTCCCAGCGGTCAGACCAGGATTCCCCAAAATCGCGGGGGCGGCCAGGGCCGTCCCCGCGTCTCTTTCCACCAGCCTTCACCGCGGCCACGCGCCCGACATTGCCAGCCGGGGAACGGGGTTATGAAGCCCGGACCTTTAGGCATGGACAAGCCGAAAGCGCGTACCCTATCATGATATGAAGAACGTAGGGTATTCGGGGGGATGGTGCCGCCCGGCGATGCGTTTCTCCTTAAGGACGAGGCTATTCTCGTCGATCCGGTTCCCTCCCTGGCGAACGCGAATCCCCAGCGGCCTGACCGGGCACCCGTCTTGCGTGGCCGAACCGCCTCGCGGGGAGGCCGTCGGCCAGTAGCGCTGGACGAGCGGTGGTCAAGGCAGAACCCGGCTGCCTCCCTGGGGCCTCCTGCTTGAAAGCGGCCGAAGCCATTCGAGGTGAAATGATCCTCCACTTGGGGTGGGTGAAAGCATGAACCCGCAGGCCGCCAACGCGGCGATCAGCCCCATCAAGCCAGCCACCAGACAGGTGGCGCGAATGTTTCTGGCCCTGTTCCTGCCCGCCCTGCTCCTACTTTTCCTGCTGCTCTACGGCTATTGGGAGCTGACGCGCGACGCCGAGGAGCGGGTGCTCCGGGATGCCTGCCAACAGTGGGTGGACACCTACCAGGAGGTGGCCAGCGCCGCCCTGCGGGACGTGGTCACCGATTTGGTCATGCTGGCCAACGACAACCGCATCGGCGATTTCCTGGCGAACCCCGCCGCCACCGACAACCAGGGGCTGATCACCCGCTTTCTCAATCTGGCCGCCGCCAAGGGCCGCTACTACAAGCTACGCATCATTTCCGCCCAGGGACCGGAGTTGTTGCGGGTGGACCACCAGCATGGCCAGCCCCGGGTGGTACCCCCAGAGCGGTTGCAGGACAAGACCGGCCGCTATTTCCTGGATGAAACCCTGGCCCTGGAGCCAGGCCAGGTTTACGTATCGCCCCTGGATCTCAATGTCGAGCACGGCAAGATCGAACAGCCCCTGCAACCCATGCTGAGGGTGGGGATGCCGCTCTTGGATGCCAAGGGCGAAAAGGCCGCCATCCTGATTTTCAACTATCTGGGCCAGGATCTTTTCACCATCCTTGGCAACGCCAATCGGGGCCATCCCGGCTCCCTGTATTTTTTGAACCAGGATGGCTTCACCCTCATGGGGCCCAAGGCCGACGAGCTGTGGGGTTTCATGCTGCCGCAAAACCAGCCCCGGAGCTTCAACCAACTCCACGCGGACGCCTGGCGGCGGATCCAGCAAGCCGAACGCGGGCAGTTCAAAAATCAGGAAGGTATCTACACCTTCAACACCGTGCGGCTGCCCCAGTTGTCGATCCAGTACCTCCAGGGGAGCGGCCCCCAGGCCCAGGCGAGGCCCCTGCAGTGGGGACGCCTGCCCGAATGGCGCGTGGTCCAATTGATCTCCAACGCCGAGCTGATCTCCGCCGGCGCGCAGCTGTGGCAGGGGCTCGCGATTCTGTTCGCGCTCCTGGCCCTGGCCCTGGCTCCGGTGGCATGGTGGGCGGGACGCATGCTGGTGTTGCGGCGGTTGACCAATGCCGCCCTTTTGGCCAAGAATTCCGAATTCATGGCCATGTTCCAGGCGATCCCGGACGCGGTGGTCACGCTGGGGCGGGACGGCCGCCTTAGTCTGGTCAACCAGAGCTTTGGCGAGTTGTTCGGCTATCAACCCGACGAGGCCACGAATATCGACTTTGGCCAATTGTTCAGCGATCCCAACGATGCGCCCGTTCTTTCCGGGTCGAAGGAGGGGCGCCCCTTCTCCGCGCCACAGCCGGTTCCCCAGGAGACCCTTTGCCGCAAAAAGGACGGAGCCTCGTTCTGGGCCGAAGTGGTGGGGGTGGAGGTCAGCGACACCACGGGTGGAGAACTGGGCTTTTTGGTCATCATCCGCGACGTCAGCGAGCGGCATAGCTTCCAGCAATCCCTGGTGGAGAGCGAGGCCAGGTACCGCACCCTGGTGGAGAACCTGCCCGGAGTGGTCTATCAGTGCGCCCTGGATGAAAAATTGACCATGCATTTCATCAGCGATGGGGTGCTGGCCCTGACCGGCCATCCCGCCAGCGATTTCATCCACAACCAGGTCCGCGCCTTTTCCGACCTCATTCTCCCCGAGGACCGACCTCGGGTTTTCGAGGAGATCGCAACCGCCAACCAGGCCGGCCGGCCCTATGAGATCGAGTACCGCATCAGCTCCGCCACGGGCGAGACGCGCTGGGTCTATCAAAAGGGCGTGGCCGCCCGCAGGGAGGGACAATCCGAGCCCGCCTGGCTGGAGGGGGTGATCTTCGACATCAGCCAGCGCAAGCGGACCGAGGAGGAAAACCGCCGGCTGGAGGTGAGCTACCGGGATCTTTACCACAACGCCCCTTGCGGGTATCACACTTTGGACAAGGACGGAGTGTATCTCAACGTCAACGAAACCGAGCTGAGGTGGTTGGGCCGCACTCGCGAGGAGTTGGTGGGCAAACGGCGCTCCGTCGACTTCATGACCGAAGCCAGCCGCGAGCTTTTCCAACGCAAATATCAGGAATTCAAGAAGGTGGGCGCGGTTTCCGGTTTGCAGTACGAGATGATCCGGAAAAACGGGGAAACCTTCTGGGTGCGCCTCGACGCCACCGCGATCAGGGATGACGCCGGCAACTACCTCCAGAGTCGCGCGGTGATGATGGACATCACCGCGGCCAAGGCCATGGAGCAAGAATTGGAGCTGGCCAAGGCCGAGGCCGAGGCGGCCAACGAGGCCAAGAGCCAATTCCTGGCCAGCATGAGTCACGAGATCCGCACGCCCATGAACGCCATCATCGGGTTGAGCCAGTTGGCCCTGCAGGGCGATCTTACGCCCAAACAGCGGGACTATTTGTCCAAAATCCAGTCATCGGCCCAGTCCCTCCTGGGAATAATCAACGATATCCTGGATTTCAGCAAGATCGAGTCCGGCAGGCTCGGCATGGAGAACATTGTCTTCGACCTGGAGGAGGTGCTACGAAACACCCTGAACCTGCTGGCGGTGCAGGCCGAGGGCAAGGCGGTGGAACTGTTGTTCAACGCCGACCGCAAGGTGCCGCGCAAGCTGGTGGGCGATCCCCTGCGCCTGGGCCAGGTGTTGGTCAATCTGGGCTCCAACGCGGTCAAGTTCACCGACGAGGGCGAGGTGGAGCTCAACGTGGCCCTGCGCCATAAATCCGGCAGCGAGGTGCTGATCGACTTCATGGTGCGCGACACCGGGATCGGGTTGCGGGAGGAGCAGAAACGCAAGCTTTTCGAGCCGTTCACCCAGGCTGACGCCTCCACCACCCGCCGTTTCGGCGGCACCGGCCTGGGCCTGGCCATCTGCAAGCGCCTGGTGGAGATGATGCGGGGGGATTTGTGGGTGGAGAGCACTTTCGGTCATGGCAGCAGCTTCGGCTTCACGGCCCGGTTCGGCCTGGTTGACGGGGAGGAGCTGACCACTCCCTGCCAGAACCGCAAGTTGCGGGACCTCAGGATCCTAGTGGTGGACGACAACGCCCTGGCCCGGGAGGTGATCGGGGCAATGCTGGATTCCATGTCCTTCAAGGTGACCAAGACCCATTCCGGCCTGGATGCGATTTCCATCTTGAAGCGGACGGACCGCCAGGAGCCCTTCGACTTGGTGCTGATGGATTGGAAGATGCCCCGCCTGAGCGGCTGCGAGGCGGCCCGGCGGATAAAGGCCGACCCCAGCCTGATCCATCAGCCCCGAATCATCATGGTCACCGCCTACGGCCGGGAGGAGGTCATTGCAGAGGCCCGGCAGATCGGGCTGGATGGGGTGTTGATCAAGCCCGTGACCCCCTCGTTGTTGTTCGACACCATCGCCCAGACCTTCGGCGCCAGCCAGAGCGCCTCGGATCCGGCCGAGCCCAACGGGTCCGAGACGGTCCTGACCAGTCACCCCAGCCTCCAAGGCAAGCGGGCCCTGTTGGTGGAGGACAACCAGATCAACCAACTGGTGGCCCAGGAGATTCTGGAGCGGGCCGGCCTGCGGGTGGAGATCGCCAACAACGGCCAGGAGGCCTTGGATTGGCTGGATCGGGAGGCCTTTGACGTGGTGTTGATGGATGTGCAGATGCCGGTGATGGACGGCTACACCGCCGCTCGGGAAATCAGGCAACAGCGTCGATTCGATGATCTGCCCGTCATCGCCATCACCGCCGGGGCCATGTCCGGGGACCGGGAGAAGGCCCTGGAAGCCGGCATGAACGATTTTGTCACCAAGCCCATCGAGATCAAGGAGCTGGTGAAAACCCTGGCCAGGCATCTGGAGGAGCGCTCGGCAGGCCCAGAATCCGGGACGCGGTCATCATCCTCTTGCCAGGGGTGCGCGACGACCGACGATCTGGAACGGCTGGAGGCGCCGGGCTTGGACCTGCGGGACGGCCTGGAGAGGGTGGGCGGTAACCGAAACTTGTACCGCAAGCTGTTGCTGAAGTTCAGCCAGAGCCAGGCCGGCGTTTTGGAATTGGTTCGGGGCGAGATGGAAGCGGGCAGGATCGTGGAGGCCGAGCAGAAGGTCCACTCTCTTAAAGGGGTGGCGGGCAATATCGGCGCCAAGGCGGTGTTCGAAAGGGCGCGGGAGCTGGATGAATGTCTGCGCAACGCGGACTTGGTGGCGGCCAGGCGGCGGCTGGTGGAGCTGACCGCGGCCCTGGAGCCCCTGATGAAGGCCATCGCCAGCCTGGATGCTTCCCGGACCAACTGATCCCCCGCCCAGGCCGCGTCTGGGCCAAGTCCGTAGCCCCGGACCCGGGGCGGCTGCCGCCAATCTTTCACCAAACCTCCTTGGCCTGGGTGGACTCCCACCCCAAAGCGTAGGTCCAGCCGCAAAACCACGGATTGAAGCCGCGGTTGGCGGCAGACACCTCATCCTCGGCGCGGATGGCCGCTTGGTCCACCCGAGCCTGGCCTGGATGCCGGCCCGCGAAGCGCCCCATCACTGAAAAAGCAGTTATAACCAGCAGGAAAGATTTTTCATCACGTTAAGCCTGAGATAAGTGATCCTGCGCGGTCATTCGGGGCGATGGAATGCGGGTTGCTGTCCTCAGCCGGGCCAGGAACGCTGGTGCAGGGACGAAAAAGCCAGGGCCGATGGCAGGATAGCTCCCATCGGCCCTGGCGTGTGCGACTGGTTGGGCTCGGGCTTAGGCTGGCAGGGGGCCTAGGATAAGACGTTGGGGGTCGACCTGCTCGCGCAGCGCGGTCAGTTCGGCCGGGCTAGGCGGGGCGGATTGGCCAGCCCGGCTGATGTCCAGAGCGAAGGCGGTGTTGTCGGCGACCTCCTCCGGGGTGACTCCGGGGAAGCACTCGTCCAGGTACATCCGCTTGGTTTCATTGTCAAAGCGCAATACGCCAAGGTTGGTCACCACCGCCATGGGTCCGCCGCGCTGAAGGCCGGCCTTCTCGCGCGCGTCACCGCCGCTCAGCCAGCCGGGGCTGGTCTGGTAGTCGAGCTTGTCCACGAAACGCTTGCGCTCGTGCTGCATGAACAGGATCACGGCGTGGGCCTGGCTCATGGCGTCGCAGGCCCCGCCCGAGCCGGGGAAGCGCACCTTGGGCCGGTGGTAGTCGCCCAGGCAGGTGGAGTTGATGTTGCCGTATGCGTCGATCTGAGCCGCGCCCAGGAAGGAGATGGTGCGCAGGCGGCGGTGGCCCAGAATGGCGAAGGCCTCGATCAGGCCGCTGTTGAGGCTGGTGCCGGACATCACCCGGGGGTCGGCCACGGCCAGAGGCAGCTCCTCCAGGGCGGGGTCGATGCCGCCGGTTTCGAAGAAGACCACCGCCTCCGGGGCGTGGATGCGCTTGGCCACCGTGGCGGCCAGCATGGACAGGCCGGTGCCGGCGAAAAGGATGTCGCCGTCGCCCACCAGGCGGCCGGCGGCCAGGGCCATCATTTCCTTGTTGGTGTAGGCTGGGTTCATGCCGGGCCTCCCTTTAGCGCCGGTCCAGGCCGGGGGCGTAGCCCAGCTGGGTGTTGGCCCGGATGCGGGTCAGGTCCACCGCCCCCACCTGGCCCAGGTAGGTTTCCTGGTCCGGGGCGTCGAAGACCCAGTCCTTCAGATACTGATGGAATGTCTCGTCCGCGCCGGCCTGCTGGCGATACATGTTCAGATGGCGGGGGTCGTAGTCGTAGAACAGGTGGCAGGCGGTGGGATGGGCACCCAAGGGGGCGTGGACCACCGCGTCCACCAAGAAGGGCGGGAAGGCGTTTTGATCCGGGTCCTGACGCAAAAACGCCGCCGGCACGACCTCCTCGCAAGAGACGATGACCCGGCTGGCGGCTCGCACCTGCTCCTGGTCCAGGAACTTCAGGCCCTTGATCCGGGTGATGCCGTCGGCGCTGGCGTATTGGACATGGACCAGGGCCACGTCCGGGGTCAGGGCCGGCAGAAAAACCACCGGCTCCTGCCGGGGGCTGAAGGGGTTGGGGCTGACCAGGGCTTTGTGGATGGGTAGCTTGGCCTCGCTGGAGCGGACCTCGGCCGAAAAGCCCCATTTCTCAAGGATGTCGCTGCCCACTCCCGAGCGGCAGGGGATGAAGGGCAGATTGAGGGAACCGGCCAAAAAGCGCAGGCTCATCTGGAAGTTGGAATAATCCTCGATCTCGATCAGGCCCTTTTGCACCGCTTGGCGGAAACGGATGCAGGTGGGGGCGAAACGCCCGGTGCCGCCATAGGCGATCTCCAGGCGGCGCACGCAGCCCGCGCCCACCAACAGGTCCATGGCCTGACCCTGGGAATGCACCGCCAAGTGCAAATCCTTTTTACCCTGGCGGATGATCTCGCGGGCCAGGGTCATGGGGTTGCGGCTGACGGTGAAGCCGCCCAGGGCCACCAGATCGCCGTCCTTGACCAAACGGCCCACCGCCTCCTCGGCGCTCATCAGCTTGCTTTTGTTGTCGCGTGTTGTCATGACGTGACTCTCGTTGGTGGCCGCGGCCCCGGCTAGCCCAGGCCCAGGCCCTGGAGGATGGATAGCATGATGCCGGCGGCCATCACCGAGCCCACCTGGCCCCCGGTGTTGGCCCCCATGGCGTGCATCAGGAGGTAATTGCGCTTGTTGTAGCGCTGTCCCTGGACCTGAGCCACCCGGGCGGCCATGGGATAGGCCGAGATTCCAGCCGCGCCGATCAGGGGGTTGACCTGGCCCTTGGTGACCAGGCACATCAGCTTGCCGAACAGGATGCCCATCGCCGTGTCCAGGATGATGGCCAGCATGCCCAGGCCCAGCACCAACAGGGTGGTGGTGTTCAGGAACTTGTCGGCCTGCATGGTGGCGCCGATGGACAGGCCCAGGAGCAGGGTGACCACGTTGGGAATCTCGTTCTCGGCCGCGCCCACCAGGCGGCTGACCACCCCGGACTCGCGCATCAAGTTGCCCAGCATGATCATGCCCATCAGCGGCGCGCCCTTGGGGGCGATCAGGCAGGTGACGATGGTCACCGCGATGGGGAAGAGGATGCAGACGGTCTGGCTCACCTTCTCCTTGGTGGCCTTCATCACGATCTTGCGCTCCTTCTCGGTGGTCAGGACGCGCATGATCGGCGGCTGCAACAGGGGCACCAGGGACATGTAGGAATAGGCCGCCACCGACACCGGACCCAGCAGGTGGGGCGCGTACTGGCTGGTGACGTAGATGGCGGTGGGGCCGTCGCAGGCGCCGATGACGCCCACCGCCACCGCGTCCAACTGGCTCATGCCCAGGGCCAGGGCCAGGATGATGGTGAGGAAGATGCCGAACTGGCCGGCCGCGCCCAGGAGCAAGATGCTGGGCCGGGTCAACAGCGGCCGGAAGTCGGTCATGGCCCCGATGCCCACGAAGATCAGGCAGGGGAAGACCTCGGTCAGCACTCCGGTGTCATAAAAGAAACGCAGCAGGCCATGCTCGTCCATCATGCCGGTCAGCGGCAGGTTGACCAACACCGCGCCGAAGCCGATGGGCAAAAGCAGCAGGGGCTCGTAATCCTTGGCGATGCCCAGATACAGCAGCAGGCAGCCCACCGCGATCATGACCGCCATCTGCCAGGTCAGGGCCGCGAATCCCGAGATCAAGAAGTGCAGCGAGCTCTGGATGGCCTCGATCATTTGCCCGCCTCCTTACCCGCGGTGTTGGCCGGAGTCTCGGGCCGCTCGGGGAAGGCCCGCTTCAAGGCGGTCATGACTAAGGTCAACAGCCACAGCGATACCAGGGTGCCGCCCATACCCAGGGTGGTCATGATCACCCCGAACTTGATGTTGTCCAATTGATGCCTTCCTTCCCAGGTTGAACAATGACGGGTCCCTGCCGGCCGCCGGTCGAGGGGAGGCCGGCGGCCGGCATGAACCTGTGAGCCCGCTTCGCGCTAGGCCCCCTTGATGGCCAAGCTGGTCGGGGCCAGCTTTTGCCAGACGCCCACCGCCACCAAACAACCCAGTCCGATGAAGTCGGTGGTGGCGCCGGGATACATCAGGAGGAGGCCTCCGGAGAGGAGGATCGCGCGTTGCAGGGCATTGGCCGGGCAGAACAACCACCCGCAGAAGCCGGTGGACAGGCAGACCACGCCCAGGCAGGCGGTGATGAAGGTCCAGATGATCACGTCCCAGGGACCATACATCAAAAGGCCCGCGCCATCGATGGAGAGCACGAACATGAAGGGCACGATGAAGGCGGTGGCGGTGTATTTCCAGGCCTGGAGCATGGTCTTGAAGGCATCGCCGCCGGTGATGGCCGCCGCCGCGAAGGGCGACAGGGCGGTGGGGGGCGAGACCTCGGAGAGCACCGCGTAATAGAAGATGAACATGTGGGCGGCGAAGTCGGGCACGCCAAGCTGGATCAAGGCCGGGCCGGCGATTACCGCGCCGATGATGTAGGAGGCGGTCACCGGCACCGCCAGACCGATGATCCACATCAGGATGCCGGTGAAAATGGCGGTCAGGAGCAGGTTGCCCTGAGCGTAGGCGATGATGATGGTGGAGAACTTCAGACCCAGGCCGGTGAGGGTGACCACCCCCACGATGATGCCGGCGCAGGCGCAGGTGTTGGCCACCGAGAGGATGCCCAGCGATCCGCTGGCCAGGGCCTTGATGGCCTTGGCCGGATAGAGGGCGGTGTCCTTGTTGAGGAAGCTGGCCGCGAAGGCGATCAGAATGGCGAAGAAGACCGCCATCATGGGCGTGAAGCCGATGAGCATGAAGACCACGATCAGGACCAGGGGCGCGAAGAAGTACCAGTAGCGCTTAACCAACTGACCCACGGAGAGGTCGGTGAGCAGGGCGTCCTGGGGCACGTTGAAGCGTTTGGAATCCAACTGGACCATCAGGAAGATGCCCAGGTAGTAGCAGAAGGCCGGCAGGGCGGCCATCTTGATGATCTCCAAGTAGGAGACCTTGAGGATCTCGGCGATGAGGAAGGCGGCCGCGCCCATGACCGGCGGGCAGAGGATGGCCCCGATGCCTCCAGCCGAGAGCAGGCCGCCAGCGGTGTTCTGATCATAGCCGGACTTGGCCAGCATGGGGTAGGCCACCGAACCCAGGGTCACGGTGTTGGCCACGCCCGACCCGGAGATGCAGCCCATCAGGTAGGAGGCGAAGGTCACGGTGCGCCCGGCCGCGGTGGCCTTGCCGCCCATCACCGCGAAGGAGAAATCGATGTAGAACTTGCCAGCCCCGGATTTCTCCAAAATGGCGCCGAAGATGGTGAACAGGATGATGTAAGTGGAGGAGACGTCGATGGGCACGCCGAAGATGCCCTCCAGGGTCATGTACATGTGCCCGATGATGCGCTCCAGGTCATAGCCTCGATGGGTCCAGGGCGCGGGCAGGATGGGTCCGGCCAAGGCGTAGGCCAAGAACATCAGCACCACCACCGGCATGATCCAGCCCGCCGAGCGCCGGGCGGCTTCCATCACCAGGAGGGTCAGGGCGCCGCCCATCACCAGGTCCATGGTTTCCGGGGTGACGGCGCGATAGATGAAGTCCTCGAAATCCCATAGCATGTAGGCGATGGTGGCCACGCTGAGCAGGGCCGCCAGCACGTCGTACCAGGCCAGGCTGCCCCTCTTCTTGGGGGTGATGGGGAAGACCAGGAAGCTCAGGAAGAGCACCATGCCCACGTGCACCCCGCGCAGAATCTGGGTGGTGATGGTGGCCACCGCCGCATAGAGGTGGAAGATGGTCATGGCCACCGCGAAGTAGGTGATGAAGTCCTGGACCATGCCGCCCACGGTGCGGGTGGCGCCTTCCTCCTCCTCGATCAGCTCCTGCACTTTCTTGAGCTGATCCTCGGTCACCTCGAATTCTTGCCCGTTTTTCTCGCTAAGCTCGCTCACGGATATGCCTCGCTGTTCATGGCGCCGCAAAGGTTTCAGGGCTCGGTCACCTCCAGCCCCAGGACCTGGCCCGGTTGGGCCAGGTCTTGGAGCCGGATGGTCCGTCCACCCACCCGCAGGAGATGATCCTGGTAGCTCGTGCTGCGCAGGCGGATCACGGACACTTCCCTATCGAGGCTGACTTTGCCCGTTTGGGGGGGATCAAAGCCGTAGTATTCGAAGACTCCGGCGGAAGGGCTTTCCAGCTCCACCTGGACCAGGCGACCCGCGGGCCCCAGGCGGTAGGTCTCGCGCACCGGCGCGTCATAGATGGAGTTGCGGTGCTCGAGTTGAAAGGTCTGGGCCGGTTCCGACTTCAGGGTCAGAACCGCTCGCGCCGGCTCCCCCGCCCAGAGGTGCAGGCTGGCGGCAACCACGGGAGCGGGGCACAGAAAAAGGGCCGCCAGCCACGCCAGGACCAGCCTCTGCAGCGGCTTGTCGATGGCGGCGGCCCGTTTCATGGCCTAGATCTGGACTCCCTTTTCCTTGTAGTACTTGATGGCCCCGGGATGGAAGGGCAGGGGAGAGCCCACCACCGCGTCCTTGAGAGTCAGGTATTGGGCCTCCTTGTGGATCGAGACCAGTTCCGGCTGGTGCTCGAACATGGTCTTGATGACATCGTAGATGACTTCTGGCTTGGCCTTTTCGTTGCAGATCAAGATGTTGCCAACGCCGGCCACCGCGATGTCCTGCTTCTGGCCCATGTAGGAATCCTTGGGGATCACCTTGGCGAAATAGACCGGACCATACTTTTGCACCATCTTGGGCACCGCGTCGCCGTGGTCCAGCAGCAGCATGGCGGTGCCGGGGGTGGCGGCCAAGTCCATGATCGAGGCGGTGGGCAGGCCACCGTCCCAGAAGTAGGCGTCGATCTTGTTGTCCTTGAGGGCGCCGGCGGACTCGGAGGCGCCCAGGCGGTCGCGCTTGATGTCCTTGTCGGGATCGATGCCATAGGCTTCCAGCACCCGCAGGGCCTTGACCTCGGTGCCGCTGCCCGGGGCGCCGGTGGAGATGGTCTTGCCCTTCATGTCGGCCACGCTTTTGATGCCCCTGCCCTCCAGGGTGACCACATGCATGTAGTTGGTGTAGAGCACCGCCACCGTGTTCAGGGGCAGCTTGGACTTGAACTTGCCCATGGCGGCGTAGGCGTCGTAGGCGGTGTCGGCCATGGAGAAGGCCAGGTCGGCCTTGCCGGCGCCCACCAGCTTGCAGTTGTCCACGCTGGCCGCGGTCACCTCGGCGGTGGCCTCGAAACCGGGCATGTACTTGGAAATCACGGCCGCGATGCCGCCGCCGTAGGGGTAGTAGACCCCGCCGGTGCCGCCGGTGGCGATGGACAGGCTGGTGGTGGACTGGGCCGCCCAGGCCAGGGATCCGCCCAACAGCGTCATGCCGCCCAGGGCCACCGACGCGCCCAGGAACTGCCTGCGGGTTAGGCTGCTAGGATTTGTTTTGGGTTTCACTGGCATGGCCTGAACTCCTTTCCGTTGTGGTTGGAAAATGCAACACCATCCGGGCAAGGTCGCCCATCCGTCTCTGGCGCGCCCCAGTCCCTCCGCCAGGGGGAGCGCTCGCGAGATGGCTTCTCCCAGGCGCCCTCGCGGCCAGGTGGACCGCGCCAGGGTGGGGCTCCCTGGGGCGCGGCGGCCGACCGGGATTGGCCGAGGCGCGTTGCGGACGGATTTGGCTATCGGGCCTATCATGCCACAAAAGAGCAAGTTTTGGACCAGGGAGCGGGGTGGGAATAATTAGGTTGTAGCTGCGATTTAGCACTGCCGCTTTGGCGACCTGGGCGGATATCCGCCCAATCCGGGGCGGAAAGTCGGCGAAAATCCGCCTATTCCGCCAGGCTGCGGCTGCGCTCCAGATTGTACTTGGCCATTTTTTCGTTCAGGGTGCGTCGCGGCAGGCCCAGCTCGGCCATGACCTTTTTCATGTCGCCGTTGTGACGCTTGATGGCGTCCTTGATCAAGTGACGCTCGAAGAGTTGCACCTGGTCGGAAAGGGAGGCGCCGGGGGTGGCTGGTTCGAGGCCGACGGAGGCGTCAAAACCCGGCAGCATGGCCGCGGCCGAGAGGCTGGAAAGGGCGTGTCGTTCGGCCAGATTCTTGAGTTCGCGCACGTTTCCGGGCCAGTCGTAGCGCATCATGGCCATCAGCAGCTCGGGTCCGGGGGGGCGCGCCTCGCGGTCGTAGGTTATGGCCGCGCGGTCCAGGAACAGGGAGAAGAGCAGGGGCACGTCTTGTTTGCGCTCGCGCAGGGGCGGCACGAAGAACTCCACCGTGCCCAGGCGATAATAGAGATCCTCCCGCAGACGTCCGGCCTGGATGGCCTCGCGCGGGGGTTCGTTGGCGGCCGACACCAGGCGGAAATCCACCGGCCGCGGCTTGTTGGAGCCCACCGAGAAGATCTCCCGATCTTGCAGGGCCCGCAGCAGCTTGCCCTGGATGTCCGGAGGCATGCTGGTGACCTCGTCCAAGAACAGGGTGCCGCCCGAGGCGGCCTCCAGCTTCCCGACCCGTGGGCGCACCGCGCCGGTGAAGGCCCCTCGTTCGTGCCCGAAGAGTTCGCTTTCGGCCAGTTGGGGCGGGATGGCCGCGCAGTTGACCGCCACGAAGGGATGAGAGCGGCGGGGGCTCAGCTCGTGCAGGCAGCGGGCCACCACCTCCTTGCCGGTGCCGGTCTCGCCCACCAACAGCACACTGGCGGTGGTGGGGGCGAGGTTGACGATCTCGCGCTTGAGCGCGCGCATGGCCGGGCTGGAGCCCACCAAGCGGGCATCCAGGCCCTCGGCCGCCTCCAGGTCCCGGCGCAACTGGCGGTTTTCCAGCACCAGCCGCCGTTTCTCCAAGGCCCGGTGCACCAGGTCCAGAATCCGCTCGGGCTCGAAGGGCTTTTCGATGAAATCGTAGGCCCCGGCCCGGATGGCCTCCACCGCCATGTTGATGTCGCCATGGGCGGTGACCAGGACCACCGGGAGGTCGGGGTCCAGTTGGTGAACGGCGCGTTGCAGCTCCAGGCCGTCCATGCCCGGCATTTTCACGTCCGAGAGCACGATGCCGGGGAAATCCGGGGTCAGCAGATCCAGGGCCTTTTGGGCGCGGTCGAAGTCCTGGCAGGTAAGGCCGGCCAGCTCCAGGCCCTGGCGCAGGGAATCGCGGATGGCCTTCTCGTCGTCGATGAAGAAGACCAACCCGCCGTGGTTCGCGGTGCTATTCATCCTTTAACAATTCCAGGCTCACGGTGAAACAGGCTCCTCCCCCGGGGAGGTTGCGGCCCTCGATGTCGCCTCCCAACTCCTTGATTATGCCGTGAATGATGGAAAGACCCAACCCCAGTCCGTGGCCAGGCTCCTTGGTGGTGAAAAATGGGCTGAACAGCTTCTCCTGGGCCAAGGGGGAAAGCCCGGAACCGCTGTCGCTGATCACCACCACCGCCCGGTTTTCCTGGCGGAAAAGGTCCACCTGCACCTTTTTTTCCGGACTGTCGCGCACCGCGTCCAGAGAATTTTGCAGCAGGTTCACGAATACTTGGTCCAGGTGGGTGTGGTTGCCCTTGACCATCAGGGGATGCTCGGTCTCGCTGGTCTCCAGTCGGCAACCCATGGTCTCGGCCTGATGGGTCAAGAGCGCCAAGGCGTTGCGCAGGCTTTGGCGTAGGTCCACCTTGTCCAGACGTCCGGCCGACTTGCGGGAGAAGCTCTTGAGCTGCTGAGCCAAAGTGGCCAATCGACCGGTCAAGTCGTGGATTATGCCAAGGTTTTCCCGCGCCGACTCGGCTTGGCCGCGTTCCAGGAGGATTTTGCAGTTGGCGCTGTACATCCGGATGGCCGCCAGGGGCTGGTTGATCTCGTGGGCCACCGAGGCCGCCATCTGTCCCAGGGCCGCCATCTGCCCGGCGTGGATCAGCTCCTTTTGGGTTTCGCGCAGCTCCCGCTCCTTGCGCCGCCTTTCCCGAACCTCGCTCTCCAACCGCTGGTTGATGAGTTGGATCTGCTTGGCCTCAATGGCCCGGATGCGCGAAATCTTGCGCAAGTGGTTCACCCGGGCCAGCAGTCCCAGCAGAAGCAGCCCCAACATGATCGCCACCCCGGTGGCGGCCACGGTGAAAACCTGCTCGTCCAACGCCTCGGCTTTGGATAGGTGGTGGATTTCCCAGCCCAGGTCGGACAGGGGCTGGGAGCAGTGCAAAAAGCTTTCGTGGCCGATGATCAGCTGGGTCATG
>JAIUYB010000402.1 GCA_020216625.1 Desulfarculus sp. | reverse complement strand
TCCGTTCCGAACAACTCCCCGAATTCGGCGTACTTGGAGTTGCTCAGGGCCCGCAGGGGGCTGGCGTACCAGGCCCGTTGACCTTGGTCCAGGGCCGCACGGATGGCCTGCTCGGCGATCCAGGTCTTGCCGCTGCCGGTGGGGGCGCTGACCACCACATCGTGCCCAGCCAGAAGCTCCACCGCCTGGACCTGGAAGGGATCGGGCACGAAGGGCGCGGCCTCGGGCACCCCGATGGCCTCCAAGACCGGGGTCAGCCGCCGGTTGATTCGCGGTTCGAACCGGGGGGAGACGTCTTCATGACGCGCGCGTGTCTCAGGGTGGGCTTCCCTGGGTTTATGGCTTGGCTTGCGCTTGCGGGATCGCTTGAAGTTGGCTGGCGTCAAGAGAACTCCTCCCCGGGCGCCAGATTTACATTAGCCGGATGAATTGTGCAACCCGCATTGTGCAACCAGGCGTGGGAATCAAGAAAGGTGGATCCGCGGCGCATCACCGGGCCTGCCGCGGCGAAGGCTCAAAGACGGCCGAACCGAAAACGTTCAATCTGATCATCGCCGATTTGATAAACCTTTTTCAAAACTTGGCGGTCAAGAAGCAGCACCAGCCATTTCCGACCATTATCGGCGTCCGGCAGGGTGAAAAGCAACTCCAGGGATTTGACCCCGCTGGGTTGTCCCGGGGTTGTGCGATAAAGCTCCAGCAGGCGATAGGCCCCGGGCTGATTGTCGGTGAGGCTTTGACTGGCGTAGATGGAGCCTGGCGGCGGCAGGGGGAACGAATCGGGATGGGCGGACGCCCCGGCCACCACCCGGTTGGCCGAATCCAAGAGCAGCACCCCGCGATAAAGGCCGGAGGGGTTATGCTGGGCCAAGAATCCGCTGAATATCTTAGCTATGCTGTCCGGGTTTTTGGGGGTTTCACCCTGCTCGAGCAGGCTCTGGAGCAGCAGGCAATCACGTCCCACCTCATCCCGGGCCAGTTGTTCGTGGGCGGTTATCTGGGTCTGGTCACGGTCAAAAGGCGGAATGTCCCAATAAGACGCCGCGGCCACCAGCATCAACAGCAACACCCCCGGCAAGGTCCAACGCACCAGCCGACGGTAACGCCGGCGCAAGCCCTCGCTAAGGGTGACGTCGCGGCCGATGAACACCAAACCCACCAACTCGTGCTGATTGTCCCGCAGAGGGCTAAGGCTGACCTGAATCTGGCGAGGTCCCTTGATGGGATTGGCCACGGTCAGGATGGCGATCGCCTCCCCGGCGCGGCGCTGGGCTTCATCGGCCAGTTGGCGGAAGGCTTGGGGTGGATGAAACAACTCCTCGGCCGCGCGTCCCTGGGCCTGGTCGCTGGCCAGGCCATAAACCTGGCTGGCGGCGGCATTGAAGGCCGTCACCTTGCCCTGGGGGTCGCAGAGCACCACCGCGTCCGGGAGCTGGTCGCAAAATTCCTTCAGCCCGTGCACCACCTGGGTGGCGGTGTCCAGGCGGCGGGCCAGGAGCCGAGCCATCTCCTCGGCCGCCTTGGGAAAATTACTCAACAACCCACCCACCTGGTCCCGGGGGATGCACAGCGCCTCCACCGCGCTCTGGCATCTCAGGGTGGCGCTGCGGGTCTGGCCCAGCAGGAAGGACATCTCGCCAAAAACACTGCCCGCCTGGTCGATCTGGGCCACCTTGTGCTGGCCCTTGTAGACCCCCACCACGCCCGACACCAGGATGTACAGATCCTCGGAGGCATCTCCCTCGTTGAAGATGGTTTCACCCGGATTCCAGGCGCGTCGGTAGCTCTGCGCCAGAGTCTTATCAGCCAGGAGATCTTCCAGCATGGCCCCTCGATTAATCACGTCAGGTGGTCCAGATCGGCCTCGTGGCGAGGCCCGACCTAACCCCTAGCAGAGGTGATCGTGGCAAGGCAAGTCTTTTCGAGGAGTTTGGGAGCTCACGCCGCGGAGCGAGGTGGCTCCCCCCGCCACCGAACCTCCGCGGGGCGGGGGGACGCCGGGCGTCACCATCCTTGGCGACCTCAAGGGGAAAGACGCCTCCGTGCGTCTGTTTTGGGCAGCCTCCGGAGGGCCCCGGGGGGCTAGCCCAGCCGATAATAGCAGGAAGCAAGTGTCATGCCATCACCCCATGCCGAGGAGCCGCCTTTATATCAAGCTGGTTTTATGGCGTTTTTTGCGTGGGCTTGTTTAGCTGCTGAAAAATCGGGCGTCCGGGTGGGAAAGATTCTCCTGGGCCCTGGCTCTGGCAGGGGCCCACTTTTTTCCGCGTGGGGCCGGGGGGGTGGCTAGTCGGGTGGCTGATAGCCGCAGCGTTGGTCCAGGTCAACACGCAGGCGGTTCAGCTCCCGCTCCAGCTCCTGGCGGGCCGCTTCCAGTTCCTCCTTGTGCATGACCTTGGGGTAATGCAGCTCGCGCCCCACCTCCATCCGGACCTTGGCGAAGGGCTTGGGGATCATGGTGCGGTCCCAGGCTTTCTTGAAGGTCCAGACCCGGTCGGCGGACCACATGATGGGCAACAGCGGCAGGCCGGTGAGGGAGGCCAACAGGATCATCCCTGATTTGGCCTGGTAGCGCGGTCCCCGGGGTCCGTCGGCCACGGTGGCCCCAAAGTCCACCCGGCCCTCCCGGATCATCTCCACCATCTGGCGCAGGGCCTCGCGGCCGCCCTTGCTGGAGGAGCCCCGCACCGGCACCGCGCCCATCAACTCCAGAAAGCGGGCCAGGAACTCGCCGTCCTTACTGCGGCTGACCATGATCGCCGGGCGGTATGGGCCCAGGTAATACAGGAAAAACACCGCCCCCCGGTGCCAGGTCACGCCAATGGCCGGCTCGCGCCGCACCAGGTGGCGCTCCACCCGGTCTTGGGGGTGGATCGTCACCCGGCAGGTGCGGAACAACAGGCGCAGGCAGCGGCCGGCCAGGTTGGTGACCAACCAGAACTGGAACCGCTGCCAGCGACTGTAGGTGTTGGGGGCGTTCAATTAGTAACCCAGCTCCCCGCCCACCAGCACCAGGTGCATGCGTTGCGGGTTGGCCTGCTTGTGGATCACCACCGTGGCGTTGCAGATGCGGTCGGGGCTGGCGCAATCCTCGCAGCGGCCGGTGACCGCGCAGGGGGTCTTGCGGCCGATGCGCTTGGCGTTGGTGGGGGCCACGAAATGCCGGATGCGCTCCTGGGCGTAGGCCAGGTTGGGGGTGATCTTGTTGCAGCCGGCGATCAGGATCACCTTGTCCGGACCGTAGAGGATGGGGGCCACCCGGTTGCAGGTGGCGTCGACAAAGACCAGCTCGCCCTGCTCGGTGATGGCGTTGACCCCGGAGACGAAAACGTCGGCGGTCAGGGCTTGCTTGAAACGCGCCGCCATCTCCGCCGGGGCGAGGTTGGGCTCGTAGCGGTCGATCAGTTTCACCGGCCCCTGACGCAGGGCTTCCACCAGCCCGGTC
>JAIUYB010000401.1 GCA_020216625.1 Desulfarculus sp. | reverse complement strand
GAGCTCGCGCACGTTGCCCCGCCAGGGGTGGGCCATCAGGGCCACCTCGGCCGGGGGCGAGATGGCGGTGAAGGTCTTGTGGTACTTGTCGGCGAACTGGACCAGGAAGTGCCGGGCGATGGGCAGGATGTCCTCGCGCCGGTGCTCCAGGGAGGGCACCTCCACCTTGAGCACCGCCAGGCGGTAGTAGAGGTCGCGGCGGAAGCCGCCGTCCTCCACCATGGCCGCCAAATCGCGGTTGGTGGCCGAGACCACCCGGGTGGTGGTGCTGTGCTTTTTGGTGCCGCCCACCCGGTAGTACTCGCCGGCATCCAGGAAGCGCAGCAGCTTGGCCTGGGCCTCCAGACTCAGGTCGCCCACCTCGTCCAGGAATAGCGTTCCCCCGGCGGCCTGCTCGATCAGGCCCGGCTTGCCCCCGGGGCGCGCCCCGCTGAAGGCGCCGGATTCATAGCCGAAAAGCTCGCTCTCGATCAGCTCCCGGGGGATGGCGGCGCAGTTGAGGCTGACGAAGGGGCCGTTGAAGTTGGGGCTGTGGTAGTGGATGGCGCTGGCGATCAGCTCCTTGCCGGTGCCGGTCTCGCCCACGATCAGGACCGGGGCGTCCGGGCTCTGGGCCACCTGGCCCACGAACTCCCAGAGGTCGGTGACGCCCCGGCTCTCGCCGATGAAGCAGGGCAGGTTGTCCTCGATCAGGCGGTCCTGCAGGGCCTGGACCTCCTTGCGCAGGCGGATGGACTCCAGGGCCCCGGCGATGGTCTGGCGCAGGGTGTCCATCTGCAGGGGCTTGACCACGTAATCGGTGGCGCCTTTCTTCATGGCCGCGATCACGGTCTCGGCGTCCTCGTAGGCGGTGATCATGATGAACAGCACGTGGGGGTGTTTTTGCCGGATGCGGACCATGGCCTCGATGCCGTTGATACCCGGCAGGCCGATATCCATCAGGATCAGGTCCGGGGGCTGGGCCTCCACCACCGGCAGGGCCTCCTCGGCGCTGGCGAAGGCCCGCACCTGGTATTGGGTCAGGGTCAGCACCGCCGCGTCGCGGATGCTCTCCTCGTCGTCCACCACGTAGATCGAATACCTGATCATGCCGCTCCCCTGCCGGTTGGCCGGTTAGCCATGGCTGTCATAACCCCAATAAACCACCGCCGGAATCTCCACCCGGAACTCGGCTCCGCCCCAACGGCTGACGCCGACCTTGAGCGCGCCGCCGTGGTCGGTGACGATGCGGTGGCTGAGGCTCAGGCCGATGCCCGAGCCCTCGCGCTTGATGGAGAAGAAAGGATCGAAGATCTTTTCCCGCAGCTCCAGTGCCACCCCCGGACCGGAGTCGGCCACGGTGAAGACCAAGCGGTCGCCCTCCAGGGCGGTGGCCACCAACAGACGCTTGTCGCCGGGGTGGTCGCGCAGGGCCTGCACCGCGTTGGTGATCAGGTTCAACAACACCTGGCCGATGAGCTGGCGGTCGGCATGGCAGAGGGGGAGGTCGGGGGCCAACTCCCGCTCCAGACCGATGCCGGCCTTGCGCAGGGTCACCGCGCTCAGCTCCAGGGCCTCCTCCACCACCTGGTTGGGGTTCATCCAACCCATCTTGGGGCTGTTGGGCTTGGAGAAGTCCAGCACCCGCTTGATCACCGCCTCGATCTTGGCCGAGGCGTTCTTGATGCTGTCCAGCACCCGGTGCGCGTCGGCCGCCCGCTCGGGCTGGTCGATCAGGTCTTGCAGGGCGCTGAGGTAGAGATTGATGCCCGACAGGGGGTTGCGGATCTCGTGGGCCAGACCGGCCGCCACCCGGCCCAGGGAGGCCATTTTGTCCTGGATGCCCAAAAGGTGCTCCAGCTCCTTGGCTTTGGTGGTGTCCAACCAGATCACCAACAGGGCCGGGCAGCCCTGGAACTCGATCAGGTTGGCCCGGCAGAAGGCCCAGCGCAGACCCTGGCCGCTGGGCATGCGGCCAAAGGGGAAGTAGCGCAGCTCGAACTCCAGCCGGCCACCCTGGGCCGCGACCTCGGCCTCGGTCAGCCGGGCCAGGCGGTCCAGGTCCTCGGGCGGGGCGTCGCGGAACTGGGCGAACTCGAAATCCCGGGGCAGGTCGCCCAACAGGCGCACGAACTCCGGGTTGCGATAGACCACCCGGCCCTTTTGCAGGATGCAGATGCCCACCAGCGAATGCTCCACCAGGTCGCGAAAACGCTTCTCGCTCTGGCGCAGGGCCTCGTCCATCTCCCGGCGGGCGGTGACGTCCTCCAGCGAGCCCAGCACCCCCACCACCCGTCCCTCGGCGTCGTGCAGGGGGATGCGGCTGGTCTCCATCCAGCGGCAGACCCCGCCCGGCCCCAGCCAGGCTTCCGAAACCCGCAGCTCGGGCCGGTCGCCGGCCATGACCCGGGCGTCGGCCTGGCGCTGGGCGTGGGCCTGGTTCAGGTCCCAGGCCAGGTCGAAATCGGTCTTGCCCTTGATCTCCTGGGGGCTGTCCACCCCGGAGAGCCGGGCGTAGTTCTGGTTGCAGCCCAGGTAGCGGCTGAGGTGGTCCTTCCAGAAGACGTGCTGGGGGATGTTGTCGATGACCAGGCGCAGCATGGTGCGGCTGGCGCTCAATTGCTCCAGGGCCTGTTGGCGGCGGGCCTCGGTGTCCAGCCCGTGCTTGATGATGTACATCGAGAGCAGGGTGATGGTGACCAGGATGGTCAGGGAAACCGCGGTGAGCTTGCTGAGCATGGCCGTGATCTCGGCGGCCACGTCCTCCACGTAGATGCCGGTGCCCACGATCCAGCCCCAGGGCTGAAAGAGTTGCACGTAGGATATCTTGGGGACGATGCGCTGGGGGTCGTCCATCCATTGCCACATGTAGCCCACGTAGCCCTGGCCCTGGGCCTTGGCCACCTCCACGAACTCCACGAAGATGCGCTTGCCGGCCGGGTCGCTGTAGCCGGAGATGTCGGCCCCCTCCAGGTCCGTCCGGTAGGGGTGCATGATCATGCGGGGGTGGAGGTCATTGATCCAGAAGTAGTCCTTGAGGTCCTGGCCGTAGCGCTGCTGGCGCAGGAGCTCCCGGGCCTGGTCCTGGGCCTGGGCCAGGGTCAGTTTGCCCTCCTGGTGCAGGCGCTGATAGTAGGCCAGGCTGTCGCAGGCGGTGCGGACCAGCTCCCGGATCATCTCCCGCTTGCGCTCCAGGCTGTTTTGCTCCAGCGCCGGCAGGATGAGGGCGAAGATGGCCAGGGAAAAGAGAATCACGGTGAGGATGGAGGGCAGAATCAGGCGGATGCTGAGCGGCTGCCACAGGCGCCGCCAGCCTTTGTCCTGCCTGGTCATGGCCGGACCCTGGGTCATGCCGCACCCCCCACCAACCGCGCGCCCCCCCGCAGGCCCGCCTGCCTGGCAGCAAAGCATAACCAGCCGGGTGTTGGCAAGACCAGGCTGTGCGCCCCGCATTGATCCGGCTCACGCCCGGGGC
>JAIUYB010000400.1 GCA_020216625.1 Desulfarculus sp. | reverse complement strand
GGCCTGCCGGTGGTGGACGACAACCAAAGGCCGATTGGCATCATCACCGACGGTGATCTCCTCTACCGAGCCGGGATCCCCATCCGGGTGCGGCTGCTGGCCGAGTTCGACAAGGACGATGTCCAGACGGTCAAGCGTGGCGTGTCCCATCGGCTGGCCAAGGAGATCATGACCGCCCCGGTGGTTGCGGTGGAGCAGGACCAATTCCTGTTCGAGGCGGTGGAAATCATGCTCAAGCGGGGCCTGCGCCGTCTGCCGGTGGTGGACGCCAAGGGCGTGTTGGTGGGAATCCTTTCGCGTATCGACATTTTCAAGGCCATCAACCGCCAGGCTCCGACCACCAACTGGCTGCAGGGAAACGGCGTCATTCTGAGCCAGCCGCGCCAGGCCAAGGACGCCATGCGCAAGGACACACCGACCGTCTCCCCGGACACTCCGTTGGAGCAGGTCATCAAGCTGCTGGGCAACAGCGCCATCGAGCGGGTGGCGGTGGTGGACGGCCAGGGCAGGCTGTTGGGCCTGATCTCGGATCGGGCCATGCTGGAGGCGTTTTCCGAGCACAAACATGGTATTTGGGATTACCTGGTGCGCAAGATGACCTCCAAGGAGGCGGGCCGGCCCCAGGCCTCCTTGATCCATCAATACCGCGTCACCACCGCCGGCCAGGTCATGGAAGCCGATTTCCCCAGCGTCAAGCCCGACACTCCCTTGGATGAGGCGGTTCAGGTCATGACCGATCTGCACCTCAAGCGTTTGCCGGTGTTGGATGAGCGGGGCGTCTTTTTGGGGATGCTCAGGCGGGAGGCGCTGCTGCGCCTGGAATCAGGAGCGGCGTCATCGGAGGGGAAAAGCTGAGACGGCGCCAAGGTTCTTGGTGATTGGGGCAGGCTCCACGACCCTTCTTGGTGGTTGACAAGCAGCCGGGAATCATGAAAACTTAACTTAGCGATGGAGTCCGCTGTTAACCGCCCCTCGTGGGGCTGATGACTCCTACCAGCGAACAGCACGTCTGGTGGGAGGTTTCCATCACCGAGGGACCCCGCCAGGCACCAGGGCTTGGCGGGGTTCTGCGTTATTGGCAGGGGGTTCTGGATAACCAGCATGGCTGGCTTTTCGATCAACCACCTTTCATCGCGGGAGCGGGCGGCGCCATGACTGAAACCCTGTTCCAGGCCTTCATCTGGTTGGCCCTGGCCCTCTTGGCCACGCTGATATCCATCTGGTTCCGCATTTCCGGGGCGTTGTCCGAAATCATCGTGGGCACCGTGGCCCAGTTCATCATCGGCGTCTTCCTGGCCGGCTTCACCCTGGGGGTCGATCACTCCTGGATCAAATTCCTCTCCAGCACCGGCGCCATCCTGCTCACCTTCCTGGCCGGCGCGGAGTTGGACCCGGTGGTGTTCAAACTCAAATGGCGCGAGGCCTCGGTGGTGGGTCTGGCCAGTTTCGTGGCCCCATTCCTGGGTTGCACCGCCGTGGCCTACTACTTCTTGGATTGGACCTTGTGGGCTAGCTGGCTGGCGGGGGTGGCCCTGTCCACCACCTCGGTGGCCGTGGTCTACGCCGTGATGTTGGAGCTGGGCCTGAACAACACCGCCTACGGAAAGACCCTGCTGGCGGCCTGTTTCGTGACCGACCTGGGTACGGTGCTGGCCCTGGGCCTGCTGTTCGCGCCATTCACCTACAAGGCCGTCATCTTCGCCGGCGCGGGCGTGGGGGCGTTCCTGCTGTTGCCCTGGTTGACGCCGCGTTTTTTCGCCCGTTATGGCAACCGGCCCTCGGAATTGGAGGCCAAATACCTGCTGATGTGCCTGTTCGGTCTGGGCGCCCTGGCCACCTGGGCCGAGAGCGAGGCCGTGCTGCCGGCTTATCTCGTCGGCATGGTGTTGGCCGGCACGGTGGGCAAGGACCATGTCCTCATCCGCCGCCTGCGCACCCTGATATTCGGCTTGCTTACCCCCTTCTATTTTATCAGGGCTGGCTCGCTGGTCTCGCTGCCGGCCCTGGTTTCCGCCCCCATGGTGTTGGTGGTGCTCCTGGTGGCCAAGGTTCTGACCAAAATGGTGGCGGTCTATCCGGCCACCAAGCTTTTCGGCAATCGCAAGGACGAAGGCATGTACACCACCCTGCTGATGTCCACCGGCCTCACCTTCGGCAGCATCTCGGCCCTGTTCGGCCTGAGCCGCGGGATCATCGATCAGGCCCAGTATTCCTATCTGGTGGCGGCGGTCATCGCCAGCGCGGTGGTGCCGACCATCATAGCCAACGCCATGTTTCTGCCCCGGCACTTGTTGACCGCCTCGGCCACGGCGGACGCTCAGGAGCAACCGGAGCAACCGGAGCAACTCCCAGAATCCAACTGACGGAGTGAACCATGGAAACCATCTTGATAGGCTACGACGCCTCCCCCCAAGCCGAGAAGGCCTTCTCCTTCGGCCTGGACTTGGCCTCCAAGTACTCCGCGCGCCTGCTGGTGGCCTCGGTGGCAAGCCCGCCCGAACCACCGGAGATGGTGGAGATCCAGGCGGTGTTGGACAGCGCCAAGGAATACTACGAGGGGCGCTTTGTCGCGTTGCGCCAAGCCGCCGCCAAGCTGGGCGTGCCCCTGGAATGCCAGGTGTTGGTTGGTCATCCCGCCGACCAGATCGTGCGGCTTGCGGCCGAGCTCAAGATCGACCACATCGTGATGGGTCATCGAGGACGTGGCGTCATCGAACAATGGCTGTTGGGTTCCGTGGCCCGACGGGTTTTGAACCACGCGCCTTGCACCATAACCATCGTGCGCTGAGGAGAACCAATTGAAAACCACCATCACCATGGTTACAGCCAGGGAAATCCTGGATTCGCGCGGCAACCCCACGGTTGAAGTGGAAGTGAAACTGGAATGCGGCGCCAAGGGGAGAGCGGCCGTTCCCTCGGGGGCCTCCACCGGGGTCCACGAAGCCTTGGAATTGCGCGACGGCGACCCAAAACGCTTTGCCGGGAAGGGTGTGCTCAACGCGGTCAGGCACGTCAACGCCAGTCTGGCCAAGGCGGTTCAGGGACTGGACGCCCTGGATCAAGCCGAGGTGGACCGGGCCATGATCGCCTTTGACGGCACGCCCAACAAGGAACGGGTGGGAGCCAACGCCATCCTGGGGGTGAGCCTGGCCGTGGCGCGGGCCGGGGCCGCCGCCGTCGACCTGCCCCTGCACCGCTATCTGGGAGGAGTGACGGCCACCGTCCTGCCGGTGCCCATGTTCAACATCCTCAACGGTGGGGTGCATGCCAACTGGCAAGGAACCGACTTCCAGGAGTTCATGATCGCCCCGGTTGGAGCCCCGACCTTCCGCGAGGCTCTGCGTTGGGGGGCCGAAATTTATCACACCCTGAAGACGGTGCTCAAGGACGCCGGCCACTCCACCGGAGTGGGCGACGAAGGCGGTTTCGCCCCAGCCCTGAAGGCCAATTCCGAGGCGGTGGAGCT
>JAIUYB010000399.1 GCA_020216625.1 Desulfarculus sp. | reverse complement strand
GCGCATCCTGGGCCGAGCGAACCTGATCTTCTGGCCCGGCCACGAGGCCCAGCCCGGCGACCGTTGGTCCCGCCTGGGTCGGCCCACGCCCTAGCCATCACGCCGCCTTGCCGGCGGAGACGACATCGCCAAAATCATTTGCTTGCCGCTAGTTGACCTGGGATTGGCCCCGCAGGTCCAGAGGTTGGACCTGGCCCGGCTCGCCCAGGGCCTGGGGCAGAACCTCGCTCTTGGCAAGACCGGCCGGCAGGGGGCGGAACGCGGCCTGGGCCAGGCGGCCGGGCCGCAGGCTGCCGAAATGCTCGGCCAGGCCCAGGGCCAGGGCCCCACCCAGGGTGGCCATGGTCAGGACGGCCTCCGGCGCGAGGGCGGGGAAGACCCGCAGCAGGGTGGCCATCTCCGGCCAGAGCGAGAGGTCCGGGGAGCTGGTCAAGGAGTCGGTGCCCAGGCAGAGGTTCACCCCGGCGGCGAGCGCCGCCTCCACTGGCGCGATGGCCCCGGTCAGGCCCAGGTTGGAGCGGGGGCAGAGGCAGAGCGAGGCCCCGCGCTCCGCCACCTGGGCCATCTCTCCGGCCGTGAGCTGCACCCCGTGCACCAGCAAGGTGCGGCCATCCACCACCCCCAGGGCCAGGAGGTGGGCCAAGGGGCGGGGTCCGTGAAAGACCAGATCGTCGAGATTCATGCCTCGCTCGCTGAGAAATTGGCGCAGGCGCAGGCCTTCTTCTCCCCGGCCGGCCACCAGCTCCACCTCGGCCCGGGACTCGGCCAGGTGGATGCAAAACGGCTGGGCCCCGGCCTGGAGCTTGAGGGCCTTCAGCCGCCAGTCAGGCACCGAGTAGGGGGCGTGGGCCGCCACCGCGCTGGCCTGGAGCACTCCCTCGCGCCAGGTCAGGCTGGGCTCCGGAGGCTGGGAGCGCTGGGGGCCGATGGCCTCGCCAAAGCTGACCGTGTGCAGGCCCTCCTCCCAGGCCGGCTCCTGGGCCCGGAAGGTGTTGGTGATGTCCCCGGCCAGGACGGTGCCGCTCTCCCGGGCCTGGCGCGCCGCCCGGCGGGTGGCTTCCCGGGCGTCCAGGTGGTCGTGCCCCGGCCGCGTCCGCACCAGGCCCTCCAGCCAGGCCACGAAGTCCCCGGCCGGCGGCGGGGTCAGGCCGTGCAAAAATGACAGCTCCAGGTGGGTGTGGGCGTTGACCAGGCCAGGCAAGAGCAGACCGTCGCCCAGGTCGATCCGCCGGGCCTCGGCCGGGGGCCGGGCGGTCAGATCCCGCACCCGGCCCCGCTCCACCACCAGCCAATCACCAGCGCGCAGGTCACCCGGCTCGGACCAAGTCCAGGCGGCGCGATAGGCGGTCATAGCTGGGGGCCGCGCGCTCACAGTAGACGGTAGAACATGTCCCGCTGGCGGGCCTGATAACCCATGGCCTCGGCCAGGCGGACCAGCTCGGCCCGGGGCAGGCGGAAGCTGACCCCGGCCGCGGCCACCACGTTCTCCTCGATCATGGTGGAGCCCAGGTCGTCGGCCCCGAAGGCCAGGGCCAGTTGGGCGATCTTGGCCCCCTGGGTGACCCAACTGGCCTGGAGATGCGTGAAGTTGTCCAGATAGAGCCGGGACAGGGCCAGGACCCTTAGGTATTCCACCCCGGTGGCGGTGGTCAGATGGTCCAGGGCGGTGTGGGCCGGCTGGAAGGACCAAGGGATGAAGGCGGTGAAATGCCCGCGCCCCCGGATCAGGCTTTCGTCCTGCAACCGGCGCAGACGCTCCAGGTGCGCGATGCGCTCCGCCGGAGTCTCCAGGCTGCCGAACATCATGGTGGCGGTGGTCATCAGTCCCCGGGCGTGGGCCAGGGCCATCACCTGGAGCCATGGCTCGGTCCCGCACTTGCCCGGCGCGATCAGGGCCCGCACCCGGTCCACCAGGATCTCGGCCCCGCCGCCAGGGATGGAATCCAGACCGGCGGCCATCAGCTCGTCCAGGGCCTGCCCCAAGCTCATCCCGTCCAAAGCGGCCATGTGCACCACCTCCGGCGGGGAAAGGCCGTGGATGTGCAGGCCGGGGAAGTGCTGCTTGATGATCCGGTAGGTCTCACAGGTGGCCCGGATGCCGATGGCCGGGTGCAGCCCGCCCTGGATCAGAATCTGGGTGCCGCCCAGGTCCAGGGTTTCCTGAACCTTGGCCAGCAGTTCGTCCAAGGGCAGGTCGCGGGCCTCGGGATGGCCCGGGGGGCGGAAAAAGGCGCAGAAGCGGCAGCCCGAGACGCAGGCGTTGGTGGTGTTGATGTTGCGATCCACCACATAGGTGACCACCGGGTCCGGGTTGTGGCGCAGGCGGGCGGCGTGGGCCAGGTGACCCAGGGCGAGGAGGTCCGCCCCTTGCCACAGGGCCAGGGCCTGGTCCGGGCTCAGGCGCTGGCCCCGGTGGGCGGTCTCCAGGGCCTGGGCCAGAGTGGATGGATCGGCGGCGGGCTGGTCGCCGTAGCGGACCGCCGGGCGGACGGCGGCGGGGCTCACGCGGCCTCCGCGGCCGGGTCCAGGGCCGGCAGGTGGTGGTAGAAGCTGTCGCGCCGCACCGGCTCGAAGCCCGCGTCCCGGATCATGCCCCTCAGCTGGGCCTCGGTCAGGCCCTGGGCGGTGGTGGCCCCGGCCGAATGGGTGATGCGCTCCTCCACCACGGTGCCGTCCAGGTCGTCGGCCCCGAAGTTCAGGGCCACCTGGGCCAGCTTTTCGCCCAGCATCACCCAATAGGCCTTGATGTGGGGGAAGTTGTCCAACAGCAGGCGGCTGGCGGCCATGACCCGCAGATCGTCCAGGGCGGTGGTGGCCTCCCGGCTGGTGAGCTTGGTGTTCTGGCTGTGGAAGGCCAGGGGAATGAAAGCCGAGAATCCACCGCTGCGGTCTTGCTGGTCGCGCAGGGCCAAGAGATGATCCACCCGCTCCTCGTCGGTCTCGATGTGGCCGTAGAGCATGGTGGCGTTGGTGTGCAGACCCAGTTCGTGGGCCAGGCCGGAGATGGCCAGCCAGTCCTCGGCGCTGGTCTTGCGGGGGCAGAGCCGTTGCCGCACCCGGGCGCTGAAGACCTCGGCCCCCCCGCCGGGCATGGCCCCCAGGCCGGCGGCGATCAGGCGCTCCAGCACCTGGCGCGGGGTCTGGCCGGAGACGCGGGCCAGGTGATCGATCTCCACCGCGGTGAAGGCCTTGAGGCAGGCCTCGGGCCGGGCGTGGTGGGCCGCGCGCAGGATATCCTCGTAGTACTCGAAGGGCAGGTCCGGGTGGCAAGAGCCCACGATGTGCAGTTCGTCCACCGGCAGGCCACCGCAGGCGGCCTTGTCCGCCACCTCGGCCGGGGTCATGGTGTAGGCCCCGTCCTGGCCGGCGTCGCGCCAGAAGGCGCAGAAGGCGCACTGGTTGACACAGACGTTGGAGTAGTTGATGTGGCGGTTCAGGACGTAGTGGGCCCGCTGGCCGTTGTGGTG
>JAIUYB010000398.1 GCA_020216625.1 Desulfarculus sp. | reverse complement strand
CAGGAAGGTCCGCCTTAAAAGATCGTGCCGGGAGGTGAGTTCGCAATCCAACATGCCGGACCGCCAGGATAAATGAAGGCCCGCGCCGTGGGCGGAACCCCGGCGCGGGCCGTGACCACCTGCATCCTTGGGACGCCTAGGGCTTGGGCTTGGCCTGCAGGGCCTCCTCGATCCGGCGCAGCCGCCAGTCCAGGACCTGGAGCTTGTCCTCCAGGGAGTCCATGCGCTTCTCCAGGTTGGAAACCTGGGCCGCCGCCGGGGCCGCCGCCGGGGCCTTGGCCGGGGTCTCCAGCTTGGTCACCACCCCCTTGCTGGTGACGGTGGGCACCTTGACCGGCCCGCCCGCCGCCGCCGGGGCTGCTGGCTCGGGCTGACCCGGGCCCTTCACCCTCTTGACGTCCACTTCCTCGCCGCTGTTGAGGTTGACCAGCGACTTGCCATCCCGGATGGCAATGGGCTGGCCCGGCAACCAGTTATAGGAGATCTCCCAATCCGAGCGGTTGGGAACCTTCCAGATCGAGCCATCCTCCAGGTGCACCTCGGCCCCGGCGAACTTCACCGTCTTGACGCTGTGGCCTTGCTCCAGGCCAGCCCAGGCCAGGCCGGAGGCCAGGATCAGGGCCGCCCCCAGGACCGCCGCCATAATTGCTCTCATGCGCATCTACCACCTCTGCCGTGTGCTGCATCCGTTGCCGGCGTCCGGGTGAGAAAACCACCCCGCGCCAACCTAATCCTACACCAGACGCGCCGCAAGTTGGAAACCGCGCGAAAATTTCATATTGTCATTCCGCCTCGTGGCCGATAATCCTAGTGGCAGACTGGTGAGTGGCCGATGACGGGGAGCCACCCCCGCCAGGCGCGAGAGTCAGGGCCGGTCCGCGCCGGAGAGGGTGGCGCTTATAAACCATCTATGCGTTGGATAAACATTTTCTCCATGCCTGCCCGGCAAGTGAGCACCACGGTTGACCCCTGACCAAGAAAATCCCGCGCCCTCCCGGGTGGAGCTGATGGCCCGGGGGCTCTACCGCGATCTGCGCCCCCATCTGTCCGGTTTGCCCTGGCCCGAATTCCGCCGCCTGTTGGTTTCCAGTCTGCGCCAGGCCCTTTCCCAGCCCTCCAGCGAGGCCTCCGCCTCGCCCGCCAACCAAACGCCGCCCAGTTGACAGCCATATGGCTTTCCGGTACATCTGCGGGACAGGTCGGACCCGTTCCGTCCCCCGCGGAGAGATGACCGAGTGGCCGAAGGTGCGCGACTGGAAATCGCGTGTACCCTCACAAGGGGTACCGAGGGTTCGACTCCCTCTCTCTCCGCCATCCTGATTTAACGCCCGCCGTCCGGCCCCCATCCAACTCCGCCGGAGGCTCCGTGCTCTTCAGCCAAATCGTGGCCTTCATCCTGGTGATGGCCGTCTTCGAGTCCTACTCCCCGCCCCAGCCCGAGCTGACCGCCGGCCAGAGTCTGATGGCGGTGGCGGTGATGGGTCTGTGGTTGGCGGTGGGCGGCCGCTTGGCGGCCAACCTCTTTCTGCGTCGCCTGCATGGCCCCCGGCCACCCCGCGACCCCGCCCGTTCCGCCCGGACCCTGGTCCTGGCCTGCCAGGTGGCCGCCGTGGCCTGCCTGCTCGCCGCCCTCACCAGCCTCGAACTCAAGGCCCACCTCCTGGCCTGGCGGCCGCTGGCCGCCAGCGAGACCCTGGCCGGCCTGGCCGCCGCCGGCCTGTTCCTGGGGGCCCTGGGTCTGGCCTGGTGGGCGGCCCATCCGGTGGAGGTCCAGGTCCTGGGACAATCCCTCTCCACCGCGGCCTATGTCCGGGGCCAGGCCCGCTTCGTGGCCCCGGTGATCTTCCCCTGGCTGGCCATCAGCCTGTTGCGCGACCTCATCGCCGGCCTCTGGCCCCGCCTGTCGGCGGCCCTGGACTCCAGCCTGGGCGACCTCTTCTTCCTGGCCGTCTTCCTGGTCCTGATGGCCCTGTTCTTCCCGCCCCTGGTGCGCTGGTGGTGGGGTTGCCGGCCCCTGGCCCCCGGACCCCGGCGCGAGCTGATCCAGGCGGTTTTGGACCGGGCGGGGGTGGCGGTGGCCGAGATCCTGGTCTGGCCGGTCCTGGGCGGTCGCCTGCTCACCGCCGGCATCCTGGGCCTGGCCCGGCCCTGGCGCTACCTGCTCATCACCCCGGCGCTGTTGGACGCCCTGACCCCCGAGGAGCTGATGGGCGTGGCCGCCCACGAGGCCGGTCACGTGCGCCACCACCACCTGGCGGCCTACCTGCTGCTCTTCGTGGGTTTTTTCATCCTGGCCTACGCCCTGGCCGAGCCTCTGAACCTGCTTATCAACCTGGCTCTCTACGGACTGGCCGGCAGCGACTGGGGGCTGCGCCTGCTGGAGGGCTCCAGCGGCCAAGGCTGGATCAGCCTGTTCATGGCCCTGCCCCTGGTCCTGCTGCTGCTGGGCTACCTGCGTTTGGTGATGGGCTTTTTCATGCGCCATTTCGAGCGCCAGGCCGACTTTTTCGCCCTGGACCTGTTGGGCGAGCCCGGGCCGGTGGTGGGGGCCCTGGAGCGCATCGGCATCCTCACCGGCGACAGCCGCCGGGTGCCCTCTTGGCACCACTTCTCCATCGCCCAGCGCAGCCAGGCCCTTCATGCCGCCGCCGGCCGACCCGGGGCCGCCCGTCGCCAAGGCCGGGTCATCCGCCGGGGCCTGGTGGTCTACCTGACCGTACTGGCCCTGCTGGCCGGCCTGGGGGGCGGGATGATGGCCCTGGACCTGGGGGCGTCCCTGCGCCAGGGGTTGGCGCTACGGGTGCTGGAGGACCGCCTGACCCGCGCCCCCCATGATCCCCGGGGCCTCTTGCAATACGGCGTGCTGCAATACGAGCGCGGCCGGCACCTGGAGGCCAAGGCCGCCCTGGAGGCGGCCCTGTCCCAGGAACCAGACGATCCCGAGGTCCAGAACGCCCTGGCCTGGCTGCTGGCCACCACCAAGGACCCCGGCCTGCGCGATCCCGCCCGGGCCCTGGCCCTGGCCCACCGGGCGGTCACCGGTAACCCCGCCGCCCACATCTGGGACACCCTGGCCGAGGCCCTTTTCGCCAACCACCAGCCCCTCCAGGCGGCGGCCGCCGCTCGCGCCGCCCTGGCCGCCGGTCCCCCGGTGCGCCCCGAGTATTATCGCCAACAACTGGAACGCTTCGAGCGCGCCGCTCGCCAGGCTCCGAAGGGAGACTAGCCCCCTTGCGCAACTGGCAAACCATCCTGGGGATGATCATCAGCCTGGCCTGTCTGGGCTATGTGTTGCGCGAGGTGGACTTCGCCCGCCTCTGGCAGCTCGCCCTGGGGGTCAACCCCCTCTACGTGGTCGCCATCAACCTCCTGCTCGCCTTGAGCTTCTGGGCCCGCTCCGCCCGCTGGCGGGTGTTGCTGGGGCCGGTGCGCGAGTGCCCGGTCAGACCTTTGCTGATGGCCAACCTC
>JAIUYB010000397.1 GCA_020216625.1 Desulfarculus sp. | reverse complement strand
CACCGCCGCCCTGGCCGCGGCCTGTGAATGGGGAGGCCTGGGGCTTTGGGCCGGCGCTGGGGCGGGGGTGGAGCTACCCGGGGTGGTGGGCGGCCTGACCAGGCTGGCCGCCATCTGCCGGGCCCTGGCCCCACCCTGGGGCGCGGGGAGCTATTGGGGCTGGCACCCGGGCGCGCCGGTGCTGGGTTTCGCCCCCCGGCCGGAATCGCCCTTCACCGGCCCCGCCAACCTGGCGGCGGTGCTCTTGAACGAACCGGACCTGCGCGCCCGGCGGGAGATGGACGAACGCCTGTTCTGGCTTTTTGGCCCTGGAGCGGCCGAGCGTCTGCGCCAATTGGCCGGTGGACGCGACCCCCGACCCCTTGAAGCGCCCGGGGCCGGGCTGGTCCTGGCCTGCGGTCGCAGCCAGGGCCGGCGGTTGGGATTAGCCCTACGTCTGGGCGCGGATGATCAGAGCGATCAGCAGGCGGCGGCCGAGGCCCTGGATCTGGCCCTGACCCTGGAGGGTCGGTCCATCCTGCTTACCCCCGGTCCGGCCGGCAGCGGCCCCCTGGACGGCCATCTGCGCCAGCGCGCGGCCCATAATCCACCTCGCCTGGACGAGACCGAGCCCCAGCCCGGGGTGGTCAGCCTAGAGGCCATGGAGGCCAGCGCGGATCATCTTTTCCTGGCCGCCAGCCAGCAGGCCTATGGCAACCTGTCCGATCCGGCCAGCTTGCGCCGCCGGGTGTATGTCGACCTCAAGCGAGGCATCGTGGACGTGATCGATCAGATCCAGGCCCGGGGTCGCCACCTGGTGGAGGTGTGCTACCGCCTGCCGCCGGGCACCCGGGTCCGCGCCCTGGAGGACGGCCTGCTGGCCCTGGAAGGATCCTGGGGCCGGGGGCTCTTGCGGCCGGAACCCACCGCCAAGGCCAGCCTGTTGCAGGGGCGCAGCCAGCCGCCCCTGGGCTGGCGGGCCGTGGAGTTGGGGCAAGTGGAGCCCGCCCCGGTGGTGCGGGTGCGGGCCCTGGTGGAGGGCGACGCGCGCCTGACCACGGCCTTTTTGCTGCCGACGGTGGAGAGCGACAACCATTAGGTGCAAGCTCACGTGGGTTCCTATAAAATGGTCGGACTGAAGACCGCGACCAACTTTTCCACGCTTGCTCCGGACCCAAGGTTTTCGGCACCATGGTTACTGATGCCCGGTGCGGAGCGCCAAAGCCCTGCCTGCTACGGAGGCGTGCATGTCTGACAACGCGTTGGTTGGCAAATTCAAGCAAGGCTACGAGTCGCTTTTTGAGCAGAACTGGCCCCTGTGGGTGGGGGCGGTGCTCATCGCCTTTCTGGCGGTCCTGGCCGCGGCGGTGGGACGGCCCTGGGGGGTGGTTGGCGGCATCCGGGTCTGGGGCGATTGGATCTGGTACGCGGTGGGTCTGGCTCCCCGGCCGGTGAATCACCTTTTCCTGAGCGACGGAGCCATCCTCACCTGGGGCCTGCTGGCCGGGGCCTTCGGCTCGGCCCTGCTTTCGCGCCAACTGGCCTGGACCATGGCCCCGGCCTGGGAGCTGGGCAAGGGCCTGGTGGGCGGCATCCTGCTGGGCATCGGCTCGGGCATGGCTGGCGGCTGCAACGTCGGCGGCTTCTACACCGCCCTGGCGGCGGGCTCGGTCAGCGGCTTCGCCATGCTGATCGGGCTGATCGCCGGCGCGGTGGTGGGTCTGAAATACCTGCTGTGGGAGATCGAGCACGTCACGATCAAGTCGCCCGCGCCCAAGGAGAAATCCGGCGGAGCGGATTGGACCAAGTCCCAGCCCTGGCTGGGCGCTTTGTTCTTCGCCGGCCTGATCGTGGCGGCCTACGCCCTGTCACTGAACGCCTACACCACCACCGGCCTGCTGCTGGTCATCGCCGCGGGCATCGGCCTGGTGATCCAGCGCTGCCGCTTCTGTTTCGTGCGCGCCTTCCGCGATCCCTTCATGACCGGTGAATCGGTGGCCACCAAGGCGGTGGCGCTCAGCACCTTGCTCTGCCTGCTGGGGATCATGATTCTTAAATGGACCGGGGCCCTGCCCGAGCAATCCTACGTCTATCATCACTGGATCGGCGGTCTGGTGGGCGGGGCCATCTTCGGCTTCGGCATGCTGCTCACCGGCGGCTGCGGCTCGGGTTCGGTCTGGCGGGCCGGCGAGGGGCAGGTCAAGCTGATCATCGCGGTGCTGGCCTTCGCGCTGAGCAATAGCCTGTTCCGCGCCCACGTCTGGACCCCGACGGTGGCCAAGGCCTGGGGCGATCCCTTCTTTCTGCCCCAACTGGGCGGCTACTTCTGGGCGCTGATCATCACCGGCGTGGTGCTGATCGCCTGGTGGGCGCTGACCGCCTGGAACGAGGAGACCGACAAGCTGACCATGTATTAACGGGCCGCTGACAGGCGGCGCGCCGTGTCCAGCAAACCACATCCAGGGGACTGAACCGGGAGCTTAAGGAGGGAGAACATGGCCGAGTATAAAGCTGACGAAATCCTGGACGCCCGGGGCCTGAGCTGCCCCATGCCGATCCTGAAGACCAAGAAGCTAATGAAGGACATGAAGTCGGGCCAGATCCTGGAGATCCAGGGCACCGATCCCGGCACCAAGAACGACCTGCCGGCCTACGCCTCCCGCACCGGCGACGAGTATCTGGGCATGGAGCAGCGCGACGGCTACATCAGCTTCTTCATCAAGAAGAAGTAAGCTCCGCCTGGCAAGGCGAGCGCAGAGGGCCGGCCGCGATCGCCGGCCCTCGCCTTTTGGGGCGGGCGCTATTTGGCCTGGTCGTGGAGATTGAGGTGGATGTGGTCCTTGCCCAGGAAGAAGGTGGACTGGCGCACCTTGTCCGCCCGCTCGGAAAAGGTGACGATGACCTTGCTCGGGCACTCCACCCACTCCAGAGCCTTGACCAGGGTCAGCTCCACCAGGGGGCTGACCGCGAAGGCCACCTCGATTTGGGGCGGGTCGCTCTGGGGGTGCACGCCCACCAGGTCGATGCTATCCCGGGTGGAGCGGGGCGGCCGCCAGCCCGGCACCGGGATCAGGCCCATGCCGCGCACCGCCTGATATAGCAGGCAGATGATGGTCTGGCGCTGGACCTCCTCCTGGACCAGAGCCCGGGGCAGCTCGGACAGGGCCTCGCGCAAGGCCCGGCTCAGGCCGCTGAACTGATCGCTCATGATCGCCTCCCGGCTGGGTTGCCGCGTGGTATCCTGGGGCGGTCCGGGAGCCCGCCGTGGTGGCGGGGCTGATTCCCGGCAGGGCGTCACCCCGCCAGGCTAGCGCATGAATCGCCATCCGTCAAAGCCCGAGCGCGCCCTTGATCCGCCCTGGCGGCGGCCGGGCTGGTTCCTGGCCTACGCCCTGGCGGCCCTGGCCCTGGCCCTGGCCTTGGCTTTGGCCTGGTGGCGCGAGGACCACCGCCCATGGCAGGAGGAGGTGCGGGCCATCAACCAGGAACGCGG
>JAIUYB010000396.1 GCA_020216625.1 Desulfarculus sp. | reverse complement strand
GAAGCTGGAGGTTTGCAGGATCAGGCCGCCGTCAATGAGGCTCTTGATGTCCAGGAAGCGGGTGTCGCGGTAGTCGGCCAGGCGGTCGATGCGCTCGATCTTGAGGATGCGCAGGTTCTTGCTCTTGGCCTTGAGCAGCTCCAGGGCGCCCTCCTCGTAGTCCGGCGCGGCCACCACCTCCAGGTAGAGCTCGGCCATCAGCTCGGCGCAGGCCTTGTCCACCGGGCGGTTGAGCACCGCCGCCCCGCCGAAGGCGGCGATGAGGTCGGCCATGAAGGCGCGGTGATAAGCAGCGGCGATGTCGTCGGCCAGGGCCACGCCGGAGGGGTTGTTGTGCTTCATGATGGCCGCGGCCGGGCGGTGGGTGAGGTGGCGCAGGATGTTGAGCGCGTTGTCCACGTCGGTGAGGTTGGTCTTGCCCGGGTGCTTGCCGGCCTGGAGCATGTCCGCCTCGGACAGGGCGCTGACCAGGCCGTTGCCTGGATCGATGAGCTTGACCTGGCCCAGGCTCAGGTTGCCGCCCACCAGTTCATAAAGGGCTGCCTCCTGTCCGGGATTCTCGCCATAGCGCAGGCCCTTTTCCACCAGCTCCCCGCCGTCCATCAGCTTCCAGGTGCGTTTGCGAAAGGTGAGCACCGTCTCGCCCAGGGTCAGCTTGACCTCGGGGGGGAAGTGGTCGTCCATGATGGTGCGGTAGGCCGCCTTGATATCGCTCATCATCGTCTCCTGGCCGGGGGGTTGGGTGGCATGGGGCGATTGTATGCAGGCCCCGGCGGCGGGTCAAGGCCGGGGGGCTGGGCTGGGGCCTTCGGCGGACGGGTCGGAAACCGGACCGCCGGGAGCCCGGAAAAGGCCCCGGGCGGCGGCCAGGTTTTCCGGCCGGGCCATCATCACCACCCAGTCGCCGGGCTGCAGCCGGGCCTGGGCCGGGGGGTTGCCCTCGATGGCCTCGCCGCGGCGGATGGCCACCACGCTGATCCCGTGGCGTTTGCGCAGCTCCAGCTCGGCCAGGCTGCGGCCAGTGGCCGGCGCGCCGGGCTCCAGGCGCAGGGTGACGATCTCCAGCTCGGGCAGCATCTGGCGCAGATCGCAGATGGCCGCCGGGCGGCTGGGCTGGTCCAGGCGCAGCTGCTCGTAGTCGCCGGCGCGCAGGGCGGCGGTCAGGCGCTCCACCTCGGTCTCGGGCAGAAGCAGGTGCTTGAGCAGGCGGGAGAAGATCTCCACCGCCGACTCGAACTCCTCGCTGACCACCTCGTCGGCCCCCAAGGACTTCAGGGCCGGCAGCTCGGCCTGGTAGCGGGTGCGGGCGATGACCGCCAGGCCGGGGTTGAGGGCCTTGGCGTTGGCCACGATGCGCCGGGTGGCCACCGGGTCGGGCACCGTCACCACCATGGCCCGGGCCTGGGCCGCGCCGGCGTGCTCCAGCACCGCCGGGTTGACCGCGTCGCCGAAGACGATGGGCTCGCCCTTGGCCTGCTCGTCGCGCACGGTGAAGGGGTTCATCTCCAGGATCAGGTAGTCCAGCCCGGTCAGCCGCGCGGCCCGGGCCACGTTGCGCCCGCCCAGGCCGTAGCCCACCACCAGCACGTGGCCGCTGAGGGCGTGGTTCTGGTCGTTGGCCGAGGCCCCGCGCCCGGAACCAAAGGCCGGCGAGGGGCGGGCGGCCATGCGCTGGCCCAGGGCCATCATGGGCGGGGTCAGACCCATGGTCAGCACCGAGACCACCAGCACCAGCTGGTAGGTCCAGGGGTCCAGGAGGCCGAAGGGCACCCCGGACTGGGCCAGGATGAAGGAGAACTCGCCCACCTGGGCCAGGCTGAGCCCGGTGGCGATGGCCACCCGCAAGGGCAGGTGCAAGGCCCGGGTGGCCATGCCGGCGGTCAGTGACTTGAGGGCCAACACCCCGATCAGGCCCAGGACCACCACCATGGGGTTGGCCACCAGGAAATTAAGATCCAGCAGCATGCCGATGGAGACGAAGAAAAGGCTGGTGAACAGGTCGCGCAGGGGCAGGATGTTGCCGATGGCCTGGTGGCTGTAGGGCGAGTCGCTGATGATCAGCCCGGCCAGGAAGGCCCCCAGGGCCAGGGACAGGCCGGCCCAACTGGTCAGCCAGGCCACGGCCAGGCACATCACCACGATGGTGACGATGAACAGCTCGCGGCTGCGGGTGTCGGCCACCTGGCGCAGGAGCCAGGGCGCGCCCCAGCGCGCGGTCAAGCCCAGGATCAGGATCACCGCCCCGCCCTTGGCCATGGATTGCCAGCCGCCGCCGGTTTCCGGCCCCACCGCGCCGCCCAGCAGGGGAGTGACCAAGAGCATGGCCACCACGATGATGTCCTGGTAGATGAGGATGGCCAGGCTGGTGCGCCCCTGGGGGCTGTCGATGGCCGCCCCTTCCTGAAAGAGCTTGAGCACGATGGCGGTGCTGGACAGCGAGAGCACGCAGCCCAGGAAGATGCTGGGGCCCCAATCCCGGCCCAGGGCCAGGGACAGGCCGGCCACCCCGCCCATGACCAGGAAAACCTGGAGCGAACCGCCCAGGAGCATCGGGCGCCTGATGCGCAGCAACTCGCCGAAGCTGAACTCCAAGCCGATGGTGAACAGAAGCAGCACCACCCCAATCTCGGCCAGGACCTCCACCTCGTGTACGTGGGCGATGATGGCCAGGCCGTGGGGGCCGGCCAGCACCCCGGTGACCAAAAATCCCACGATGGATGGCACCTTGAGGCGCTGGCAGAGATAGACCACCGCCATGCCCAGGGCGAAGAGGATGACGATGTCGGTCATGAGAGGCGGCAGCATCGACGGTCATCCTTGGCGGGGATTGGACCCCGCCCGGAAGGGGGGGCCGGGACTGACGGCGCGGGACAGACCAGCCCTGGAGTCGGAATCAGGCGCGACGGTGGGGGTTGACCGTGAGCACCGGCACCGGCGCGGTACGCAACACGTTCTCGGCCACGCTGCCCAGGATGGCGTGCTCCAGGCCCTTGTGCCCGTGGGTGGCCATCACGATCAGGTCCACGCCCTCGCGCTTGGCGAAGTCCACGATCTGGGCGGCGGGATCGCCGCAGAGCACATCGCCTGTCACCGCCTGGCAGTCGCCCAGGCTGGCGCAGGCCGCGGCCAACTCCGCCCGGGCCTTGGCCGTGAATTGCTCCTGCATCCGGCCCAGGTCGTAGAGACCCTGGAACAGCTTCAGGTCCGGGCAGACGTGCAAAAGAATAATCTGCGCTCCCTGCTCGGCGAAGCCGCGCAGATAAGGAGTCAGGGCGGTCAGCGCCCCGCTGAAATCCACCGGGCAGAGAACCTTCTTGAAACCGGCCATGGCGCGTTCCTTTCTCCCCCGGGGTGGGATCGGCTCCCTTTGTTCTTAGCTTGCGACCGGGCCGGAGTCAAGTGAAGCCGGTCCGGAGCCGGCGGGCGATGGCCAGCCCCCCTTGCCCCGGGCCGGCGGCCGGGGTATCCTGCC
>JAIUYB010000395.1 GCA_020216625.1 Desulfarculus sp. | reverse complement strand
GGTAGGCGGCCGCCTGGCTGGCGGCGGCCCCGGCTTCCACGATGGTGTCCACGATGTCCTTGGGCCCCAGGGCCGTGCCGGCGGCGAAGACGCCCGCCTGGCTGGTCAAGGGCGGGGCCAGCTTGGGGCTGACCGAGCCCAGGAAGCCGTCGGGACCCAGGCCCACCCCCAGGCCGGTGGGGTCCAGGTCGGCGGCCGGCAACATGGCCAGGGACATCACCACCAGGTCGTGCTCGCGCTCCCGGCCGCCGCCGCCGCCCTCCTGGTCCTCGTAGCGCAGACGCACCCCGCCTTCGGCCGTGGCGCCCACCACCACTGGCTTGGCCTTGACGAACTCCACGCCCATGGCCTTGGCGTTTTGGTAGAACTGTTCGTAGTTTTTGCCAAAGGCCCGAATGTCCATGTAGTAGATGGTCAGGTCGGCCAGGGGCAGGGCTCCGGAGAGCAGCATGGCCTGCTTGATGGCGTACATGCAGCAGACCCGCGAGCAGTAGGACACCCCCAGGTTGAGGTCGCGGGAGCCGGCGCACTGGATGAAGGCCACCGAGTCCGGCTCCTTGCCGTCGCTGGGACGCAAAACCCGCAGGTAGGGGCCGTGGGGGGCCAACAGACGCTCCATCTGCAGGGAGGTGATCAGGTTGGGCTGGCGGGCGGTGGGCCCGTAGGCCCGGTCGGGGTAGTCGGTCATCAGGCGATAGCCGGTGGCCAAAACCACCGCCTCGGCGCCGAGCAAGAGCTCCTGGGGTTTTTGCAGCAGGTCCACCGCGCCGGTGGGACAGACCTTCTCGCACTTGCCGCAGAAGGTGCAGTTCTCCTCCTCGCGCAGGGCCACCTGGGGGATGGCGTTGCCAAAGGGTATGTAGATGGCCTTGCGGGCCGCGAAACCGCCCTGGTCGGCGTCGGGCAGCAGCACCGGGCAGGCGTATTCGCACTGGCGGCAGCCGATGCACTTGGCTTCGTCCACGAAACGGGCCTTGCGGGTGATAAGCGCGGAGAAGCCTCCCCCCTCGGATCGCTCCAGGCCCTCCAGGCGGCTGTAGGTGAGCAGGGCGACGCGGGGGTGATGGGCGGCGGCGGCCATCTTGGGGGTGGTGATGCAACTGGCGCAGTCCAGGGTGGGGAACACCTTGGATAGGCGGATCATCTTGCCGCCCACCGAGGCGTCCTCCTCCACCACCGCCACCCTGAAGCCCTGGTCGGCCAGATCCAAGGCGGCCTGCAACCCGGCGATGCCACCGCCCACCACCAGGGCGTCATAGCGGTTTTCCGGCGCGATGCTCATGACGATGCCCTCTCCCGGCGTTGGGCGGCTAGGCCGCGTGCGCCGTCTCGGCGTCCCTGGCCAGTCCGATCTCCTCGGCCAGTCTGGTCATCTGATTGACTTCGTTAAGGAAAGCGCGGTTGCAGACCGTGCAGATGGCCGTGAGCCGCAGCCGGCGCAGGTCCAGACCGCGCTCCTTCATCATTTGGTAGGCCTGGTCCACCCGCTGGGCCAGGACCTGGTAGGCCCCCTCGTAGGGGCACTCCACCCCGCAGGACATGATGATGATCCCGGCGAAGCCCTGGTCCAGGCAGTCCAGGTAGAACCGGGGCGGGAACAGGGCCGGGCTGGGGACCCGCAGGATGTAGGTCTGGTCGGGATAGGCCTGGTGGGCCTGGCCCACCGCGTTGGCTCCGGGATAGGCGCAGGCCTCGCTGGCCAGGATGAGCACCTTGGGCTTGCGGGCGAGGTCGCTCATGACCGGCCTACTTCCGGCGCCGGACGAAGACGCGCTCGCAGCCGTCGCCCAGGACATGGCCCAGGTACTCGTGCCCCACCTTGGCGGCCCAGACCGGGATGTCTCCCTTGGTGCCGGGATCGTTGGAGATCACCTCCAGCACCTCGCCCACCTTCACCGCGCCGATGGCCTTCTTGGCCTCCAGGAGGGGGCCGGGACAGGCGCTGCCGCGCGCGTCCACCACATGGGAAATCTCCGGGGCCTGTTCCAATAATTGCGACATGGGTTCCTCCTTCGGATTGACGTGGGTCGCGGGGTCGGCTGGGCCGGATCCCCGCCGGAGACGCGGTTGGTTGTTGGCTTGCTTGACCAGGCTGAAGCGGTAGTCGCCCCGACCTCCGTCCTGATTAAGGACCGTCAGACCAAGGCCGGCGGCCACCATGGGCAGGTCCCGCGTCATCTGGGCGTCGCTGCCCAGAACCTCCAGGCGCGCCCCGGGCGGCAGGCCCCGGGTCAAATGACCAAGTTTCAGCAGGGCCCAGCCCGAGGAAAAACCGCGCAGGTCCACCCGGTCGCTGATAACGCCCTGGGTTCTGGTCGGCTTGCGCGGCATACCCGGTCTCCTTTGCCGCTTAACTTTTCAACAGCCGTGCCAGGTTGCATTGGATGGTTATCCGTTGGTAACATCTTGTAAATAAAAACTAAAATATGTATAGATCGTTGTCTTTGTTAATGGCCTGATTCCGGGGTGGCGTTAGCGATGTTCGCGGTGTTAAATTTGTTAAGCTTACGGTTGGCCAGGAGGAGGGCATGCGCGAGGAGTTGGACGGCTATTGGGAGACCATCGTGGAGACGATGCAGGACGGGTTGATCGTGGTCGACCCGGATGGGGTCATCGTCTCGGTCAACCCGGCCATGGAGGCGCTCACCGGCTACCAGCGGGAGGAGCTGGTGGGGCGAAATTGCGGCGTGCTGCACTGCGACATGTGCGCTGACGTGAAGCAGGCGGCCAGCCAGAACGCCCATTGCGCCCTGTTCAGCCAGGGCGGGGTGCGTCGCTGCCGCTGCACGCTCCGAGCCAAGGACGGCCGCGCGGTGCATGTGCTCAAAAATGCCACCCTGCTCAAGGACGCCCAGGGCCAGGTTCTGGGCGGGGTGGAGACACTGACCGACATCTCGGAGGTGGTCTCCCGCGACAAGGTCATCGACCAGATCCGGCGCGAGCTGGACCTGAGCCCCACATTTCAGGGCATGATCGGCAAATCCGCTCCCATGCGCCGGCTTTTCGAGCTGATCAAGAGCGCGGCCGACTCCTTCGCCCCGGTGTTGATCCAGGGCGAGAGCGGCACCGGCAAGGAGCTGGTGGCCACGGCCATCCACGCCCTGGGCCCCCGCCAGAAGGGGCCGCTGGTCAAGGTGAACTGCGCCGCGCTCAATCCCGCGCTCTTGGAGAGCGAGCTTTTTGGTCATGTGCGCGGTGCCTTCACCGGCGCCGACCGCGAACGCATCGGCCGCTTCCAGGCCGCCAGCGGCGGCGACTTTTTCCTGGACGAGGTGGGCGACCTGCCCACTCCCACCCAGGTCAAGCTCTTGCGGGTGTTGCAGGAGAAGGTGATCGAGCGGGTGGGGGACCACCGCCCGATCCCGGTGGACGTGCGCCTGATCTCGGCCACCAACCAGGACCTGGGCGACTTGGTGCGCGCCGGCCGTTTCCGGGAGGACCTCTACTTCCGGGTGGCGGTGGTGCCGATTCGGGTTC
>JAIUYB010000394.1 GCA_020216625.1 Desulfarculus sp. | reverse complement strand
TGGAGGCTGGGCCGCTGGAGGCTTTGGTGCTGGGCCTGCGGGATCTGTTGTTATTCCCCAACCCCCTGCAACGCTGGCCCGAGACCCCCCGCTGGACCCTGGTCAACCTGGCGGTGGCTGGCACCACCCTGGCTTGGTGGCTCCTGTGGCCCGGCATTGCGGCCGGGGCCTGGCGTCTGGCGCGACAGCGTCCGGCCCCGGTCTTGACCCTGCTTTTCTGGGGCCTGGGCCTGGGCCTGGCCCTGGCGGTGGTGGTGGTCAACCGGGGCACGCTTTTCCGATTGCGGGAGGTCTTCCTGCTACCCTGCCTGCTGCTCTGGGACCCGGCCCCCTATCTCTGGCTCTGGTCTCACGCCAGCAAATCCCGGACCGTCAGCAGGTAGCGCGCCAGGGGCCGGGCGTTGGCCAACTGGTGGTTGAAGCACAGGGTCAGGGTCAGGCGGTCGTCCTGGGGCCAGCCCGGGAATAGGGCCATGGAGTGGGCGGGGACGAAGGCGGCCTCCTCGATGCCCGGCAGGGCGATCATGGATATGAAAAGCGGAGCGAACTCAACTACGTAACTCCGCTCAAAAACACCGCTCAGGCGCTCGGCCAGGTAGCAGGCCGTGGGCCAGGTCTCGCGCAGGCGCTGGTAGGGTCCGTCCGGCGCGCGCTGCCGATCCTGGCGCAGGGCATTCGCCAGCTCGGCCCAGGTTTTCTGGTGGGCGTCGGCCACCACCGCCATGTCGCAGCTCTGGTCCGGGTTCTCCAGCACCAGCCCCACCCTGACCGGCCAGCCGGCCCAGACCAGGCGTCCCCAGAAGGTGAAGTAATTCAGGCGCGGGTGCAGGGTCAGGGCGGCGCTGGCCGCGCCAGCCACGGCCAGGAGCAGGTCGCGGGGGTTCTGGGCGCGGCGGGCCAGGGAAGGCCGCAGGCGGACGCTGGTCTTGAGGCTCACCCCGGGGGTCAGCTCGAAGCCGCGCCACCAGACCCGGCGGGCGTAGTTGCTCAGGCCGGGGACCACGGGCAGGGGCGGCGGGGGATCGAATCGGGTCATGGCTGGCTTCCGCTGAGTGGGCGCGATCGGCAGTCCGGGCCTATCTACATACTACATTTTGTGGCCGCCTGCCAAGCCTATCCCATATTTTGATTGATCCGACCGAGTTAGCGGCCTCCTATCCGCCAGCTTCATTCAACCTTCGCCAACCCACGCCCTGTCATCATGGCTATCCCCTTTGCCCACACCCCCCGCCTTTTTAGGAGGGGGTCTGGGGGAACCCATTTTCGGCACGAAAAAGGATTCCCCCAGATTCTCTCCTCTCCTCCCTCTCTCCCCTCCTAACGCCCCAGGCGGCGGCGGAGGAGGCGGTAGCGGGTGGGGAGTTTGTCGAGCTGGTCCTTGGCCTTGAGCCAGGGGGTGGCGAGGGGGTTGATGGCCTTGGCCTGGTAGAGTCCGTTTTCCAGGCTGATGAGGACGTTGGCCCCGGCCTCGGGCAGGCGGTCGGGGGGGGCCTGGGCCAGGGTTTGCCAGCCGGCCTGGGTCCGGACCATGGCCAGGCCCAGAGGGGCGGGGAAGCCCTGGGGCGGGGTGTGCAGGATGGTGGAGGCCAGGACCCGGCCCAGGGTCTGTCCGGGCGGGGGTTCGGGCCGGCGGGGGGCGGCCGGGGCCAGGGGCAGGTCGTAGAGCGGCTGCCAGGCCCCCTTGGGCTGCCAGGCCCGGGAGGCCGGGGCCAGAATGGTGACCAGGTTGTTGTTGCCCAGGCCGCCGATGGACTGAGTCAGGGCCACCTGCGGCTGGCGGGGCAGGCGGCGGCTGGGGTCCACTTGGCCGGTGAGCAGCCAGTGGGCCTCCACCACCTGGGCCAGCCCGGAGGCCCCCACGGGGTGCCCCCGGGCCTTGAGGCCGCCGGAGGGATTCAGGGGGATGCTCCCCTCGGGCCCGGTGAGGCCGTCGCGGGCGGCGCGCCAGCCGGTGCCGGGAGGGAAGAAGCCCAGATCCTCGCTGCCAATGATCTCGAACATGGTGAAGGCGTCGTGGATTTCGGCGAAATCCACCTCGGCCGGGTTGATCCGGGCCATGGCGTAGGCCTGGACGGCGGCCTGGCGGGTGGAGTTGAAGCTGACCAGGCTGCCCCGGCTGGTCAATGCCGCGCTGTCGGTGGCGTGGCCCACCCCCACGATGCGCACCTGGCCCTGGACGCTGGAGAGCACCACCGCCGCCGCGCCGTCGGTGATGGGCGCGCAGTCGTAGAGGCCCAGGGGCTCGGCCACCATGCGGGCGGCGGCGTGGTCGTCCAGGGTGATGGCTTTCTGGAACTGGGCCAGGGGGTTCAAGGCCCCCCGGGCATGGTTCTTGACCGCCACCGCGCCCAGGGCGTCGCGCAGTTGGTCCTCCTCCAGGCCGTGGGCGCGGGCGTAGGCCCGGGCCACCAAGGCGGCCAGGGCCGGCATGGAGGCCCCATAGCGGCGCTCACTGGGAGCGATGACCTCGGCCAGGACCCGGGTGGCGGCGGCGGTGTCCAGGCCGGTCATCTTCTCGCCAGCCACCACCAGGGCGCTTTGCTTATAGCCGCTGGCCACGGCGTAGAAGGCGCTCTCCAACACCCCGGCCCCGGTGCTGCTGGCGGTCTCCACCCGAAAGCCGGCCGCGCCCATCAGGCCCAGGCGGTCGGCCAGGGCCACCGGCAAGTTGCCTTCGCCGGTGAACTCCTCGGCGTTCATCACCCCCAGGTAGAGGGCGTCCACCTGTTTCTGGTCGGCCTGCTCCATGGCCGCGGCGGCCGCCTGGGCCAGCAGGTCCATCAACTTGTGGCGGGAGCGGCCAAAGGGGGTCATGGCCGCCCCGGCGATGAGCACCGGACTGGGCATGGGCAAGACCTCGCGCAACCGGGCCCCGCTAAACCTGAAGCCGGGCCGCTTCGGGAATTGGCCGCGTCCCGGGGGCGGGCCACGGCCGCACCGCCGGACGCACCAGCGCCCAAAAGACCGGGCAAGACCGCGCGTTCGCCCGGCCGCAGGGCGATCCAAGCCCGGGACGGACTTGATCGTCCCTGTCATTAGTCTGCGTCAGTAAAACGCGCGGGGCAAGGAGCTTTGGGCTTGACCACCGTCGGCCCTGGCCCCAGACTGAGGCGCATATCCATTGCGGGAGGGGCGCGTGAACACCAGCCAGATCATCGGCCGGGCCAAGACCACGGCCCGGGCCTTCGTGGCCCAGGGCAAGGACGAGGTGCGGCTGCCGGTTTTCGACTACGCGGACTGGCGCGAGGTATACCAGAAGCCGGCCCAGGGCTCGTCGCTGACCGAGTTCCGCCAGCAGACCCGGCTCAACTGGTACCTGATGACCTATCTGCGCGAGCTGAACGTGGAGGTTATCCCGGTGCCGGTGCGGGCCGATGCCTTCCTGGCCTGGGCCCAGGCCACCCACCACGACCTCAAGGACGGCCACGAGCTGGCCCACGCCGTGGGCGAGTACGTCAATGACATGCTGGTGCTGCCCTC
>JAIUYB010000393.1 GCA_020216625.1 Desulfarculus sp. | reverse complement strand
TTGTTTAAACCAAGGGAATCAATAGTAACTACCAGCGAAAAGATGAAATTATTCGGAAAAAGCTTGCGCGTTTATCTGAGCAAACTGCATGCGACGATTAGAGAATTAAATGCTGACAAACGCCCCCAAGCACAGTTGCCGTTGGCTTTGGAAAACCTATCATTGGTCTGGCATAATCGGTTGATGGTGCTGGGGCGGACTCTTCTCCATGCCACGGGTAATCGAGTTTACCTAGACATGGTTCCGTCATTGCTCTAACCCTATGTTAGGTCAAGCATATCAACAAAAACCATGACGGGTGCGATGGTACGTTGTCAACTCGTTATAGTTGCTGGCGGTAGCATCTTGGGTAACCCGGACAGCGAGCTGTCCGGGTCACCCCAGAGGGGAAGGCGCGGACCGGGGGTGGGACCCGGGCCCGGACCGAGGCGGCGATCCTCCCGGGTAGCGGCTGCCAAACCGAGACCGCGACGTTACCTTCCAGAACCTTAAGCCGAGCCATCCCGGGCGTGAGCCGGGGCCATCCCCGGACCAAACCTTCATCACCCCACCCGCGCCAGCCTCAAGGCAGGATGGCAAATACCCGGGCCGGAAAGCCGGAGCCATCCTTGGGCTTGGGAAAGCTCACCACCACCAGGGCCCCGGCCTCGGGCACGGCTTCCAGGTTGGCCAGCAGCTCGATCTGGTAGTGGTTGCCCTTCAGAATGTAAGTCTCCAGGGAATAGTCGTCCCGCGAGGTCGCGAGCCCGGGGTCGGTGTCGGTGGTCTCATGGCCGGAGGCCGTGATCCTGCGTACCTCGTAGAGATATCGCAAGACCTCCAGGCTCCAGCCGGGATAGTGGGCGACCCCCTGGGCGTCCCGGTTGTGCATGGCCTCCAGGCTGGGCCAGCGGCGGGACCAATCCGTGCGCAGGGCCACGAAGGCCCCGGCCGGAATCTGGCCATGGCGCGCCTCCCAATCCCGGACATCGGCCATGGTGATGGTGTAGTCCGGGTTGTTGGCCACGGCCTGGTGCACGTCGAGTACCACCAGGGGCAGGATCATCTCCTTGACCTCTATCTGGTCAACCGTGCGCAGGCCCTGGATAAAATGGGCCGGAGGGTCGACATGGGTCCCCCATTGCCCCACGTGGGTGAAGGACTGGGCGAAAAAGCCGCCGCCCAGGCGGCCAACCCCCGGCTGATACCAGAACAGGGTTTCCCGCTTCTCGTCGGGAAAGCCCTTCCAGTGCGGGATTCCCGGCGCGAAGGCGTGGGTGAGGTCCACGAATTGCTTCTCCCGGATCACCCCCCAGGCGTCGGCCAGGGTCAGCTCCTTGGAGGCCGCGCCACAGGATGCCGCCGCCAGGAGCATCCCGGCCGCCAGGAGAAATCGCCAGACAGATCGCGGTTTGGTTGGCATGAACGCCATCGCTCGGGGTTCTTCCCTGATCGTCGCCCTTCGCGTCAGCCTACAACAATCGGGCGCGGGTTGGGTAATTAGAAAGGGCGGGGTTGACCCCCGCCCTTGGATAGTCAATGCGTTAGAGATATCAGCGTGTCGGCCGCGGCCAAGGCGGCCCGGCCTAATCCGCCTCGCCCTCGCCGTTCTGGTCGCCTTCGGGGGCTTCGCCCGCCTCGCCAGGCTCGTCGCCCTCGCCCAGGGGCAGGACGCCCTGGGCGTCGTCGTCGCCCTCCAGGCCGTCGTCCTCGGACTCGGCCAGGCGGGCCACGCTGACGAGGCGCTCACCGGCGGGCAGGTCCATCAGCTTGACGCCCTGGGTGTTGCGGCCGATGACGCTGATGCCCGCCACCTTGGTGCGCACTATGTTGCCCTGGTCCGAGGAGAGCATCACCTCGGCCGAGTCCTCCACCACCAGGGCGCAGACCACGTTGCCGTTGCGGTCGGTGGTCTTGATGGTGATCACGCCCTTGCCGCCCCGGTTTTGCAGGGGGTACTCGTCCAAGCGGGTGCGCTTGCCATAGCCGTTCTCGGTCACGGTCAGGAGGGTGGGCGCGCCGGCCAGGGCCTCCATGGCCACCAGCGCGTCGCCGGGCAACAACGCGATGCCCTTGACCCCGCTGGCGGCCCGGCCCATGGGCCGGACCTGGTCCTCGGGGAAGCGGATGGCCAGGCCGGAGCGGGTGGCCAGGAATATCTCCATGGAGCCGTCGGTGAGTCGGGCGGCGATCAGGCGGTCGCCGGTGGTCAGGTTGACGGCGATGATGCCGCCGCTGCGGGGGCGCGAGAACTCCATCAGGTCGGTTTTCTTGATGATGCCGTTCTCGGTGGCGATGACCACGTAGCGGCCCTCGCTGAACTCCCGCACCGCCAGAACCGTGGCCACCTTCTCCTCGGGCATCAGGTTCAGCAGGTTGACGATGGCCTTGCCCTTGGTGGCCCGGCCGGCCTGGGGCAGTTCGTGGACCTTGACCCAGTACAGCCGCCCCAGGTTGGTGAAGACCAACAGGTAGCTGTGGGTGGAGGCCACGAACAGGGCCTCCACGAAGTCCTCTTCCTTGGTGGCCATGCCCTTTTTGCCCTTGCCGCCCCGGCGCTGGGCGCGGTAGAGGCTGATGGGCGAGCGCTTGATGTAGCCGCCGTGGGAGAGGGTCACCACCATGTCTTCCTCGGCGATCATGTCCTCGACGTCGATCTCCTCGGCCGCGCCCACGATCTCGGTGCGCCGGGGGTCGGCGAAGCCCTCGGCCAGGGCCAGGGTTTCCTGGCGGATGATGTCGCGCACCAGGGCCTCGGAGCCCAGGATTTCGCGCAGGCGCGCGATTTCCTTGATTACATCGCGGTACTCCTGGATGATCTTGTCCCGTTCCAGGCCGGTCAGGCGCTGGAGGCGCATCTCCAGGATGGCCTGGGACTGGATCTCGGAGAGGCTGAAGCGCTCCATCAGGCCGGCCTTGGCCGCGGCCGGGTTGGGGCTTTTGCGAATCAGCTCGATGACCGCGTCCAGGTTGTCCAGCGCGATCTTGAGGCCCTCCAGGATGTGGGCGCGGGCCTCGGCTTTTTTCAGCTCAAACGCGGTGCGTTTGAGGATCATCTCGCGGCGGTGCTCGATGAAGTGGGTGAGGACGGTCTTTAGGTTCAGCAGTTCCGGGCGGTTATTGACGATGGCCAGCAGGATCACGCCAAAGGTGGACTGCATCTGGGAGAACTTGAAGAGCTGGTTCAGCACCACCTGGGGTTGGGCGTCGCGGCGCACCTCGAAAACCACCCGCAGACCGTCGCGGTCGCTCTCGTCGCGGATGTCGGTGATGCCGTCGATCTTTTTGTCCTTGACCAGCTCGGCCACCTTCTCCAGCATCCGGGCCTTGTTGACCTGGTAGGGCAGCTCGGTGACGATGATGGCGGTTTTCTTGGTGCGGGGGTGGACCTCGATGTTGGCCCGGGCCCGCATGGTCAGCACCCCCCGTCCGGTGGCGTAGGCGTCGCGGATGCCCTGGCGGCCGTGGATGAAGCCGCCGGTGGGGAAGTCCGGGCCGGGGATGTGTTTC
>JAIUYB010000392.1 GCA_020216625.1 Desulfarculus sp. | reverse complement strand
TCGGAGGCCTGGGCCAACCCCCGGACCAGCGCCCAGACCTCGGCCGCGCCGGTCAACGTGGCGGCCGGGAGGCCGGAGGATTGCGAAGCAAGGCTTGGCATGTGATCGCCTCCTTGGGGTCCCCGCCACCGGGCCTCAACTTCGGCCTCTCCCGGGCGGGGTGGCGGCCAAGGACCTGGCCCTAGAATATGAAACAAGATTACCTAAGTCAAGCCCAACCGCAGAAGGGGATGCCGCGACCTAGCAATATATGGATGAGACCGATTATTCATCATAATTAGGCAAGGCAAGCTGACTTCTCCCGCCGGCCAGGCCCAGGGCCGCCTTTGACGGGCCGGGCCAGGGGTTTCGCGGTCCGGGAGCGGGAATGGAACCGAGCCCGGGGCGAGGGAAGGGATGGCTCTGGCGCGGTGGCGGTGGGACGGGGACTGGGGTGGGGCGGTAAAAAGCGAAAAGCGGTTTCATATCTCCGGGTCGCCGCGAGGTGGTGGGGCGGCCTTGGCGGCGATGAGCGCTGGCCGGCGGTGGACGGGAGCGGGGCAGTGAGGCGGGGGCGGGTTCCGGCGCGGAAAACGCGGCCCGCCCCAGGGAGGCCGCGGCAATAGAGGTGACGCGGGTCGGGGCTCAGGCCGGGTTTTTGCGCCAGCGCTGGCCCTGGGGAGTGTCGATGACCTGCACCCCGGCCGCCGCCAACTGGTCGCGCAAGGCGTCAGCGGCGGAATAATCGCCTGATTCCCTGGCCTTGCGGCGATCCTCCAACAATTGCCTCAAACGCGGCTCCAGCTCCGCGTCGGCGAAGCTAATCACCCCCAAGACCCGGTCGATGCGGCGCATGAAGTTGAGCACCGCCTCGATCTGGGCCTGGTCCAGGCGGCCGGCGTTGATCAGGCCGTTGACCCGCTTGATGAAGGCGAACAGATGGCCCAGGGCCTTGGGCAGGTTGAGGTCCTGGTCCAGGGCTTCTTGGCAGATGTGGCGGGTGTGGTGGATGAGCTGGTCCAGGTCGGGGTCGGGCTGGCCGGGGGTCATGAAGCCCAGGCGGGCCACGAACTCGTTGAGCCGCTCCACCGTCCGGCCGGCCAGGGCCAGTTGGCCCTCGCTGACGCTCAGCACCCGGCGATAATGCTGGCTCAGGAGCCAGTAGCGCACCGCGGCGGCGGAATGGCCGGCGGCCAGCAGGTCGCGCAGGGTCAGGTCGTTGCCCAGGGTGCGGCCCACCTTGCGCCCCTGGTGCATCACCACCTCGGAGTGCAGCCACATCCGGGCCAGGGGTTGGCCGGTGAGGCCCTCGGCCACCGCGATCTCGTTGTCTCCGTGGGGGAAGATCAGGTCGTGGCTGGCCATGTGGATGTCGAAGGGCTGGCCCAGCACCCCGGTGGCCATGGTGGCGCACTCCACATGCCAGCCCGGGCGCACGTTGCCCCAGGGGGTCTGCCAGTAGATGCCGGCCTTCAATTCGGCCAGGCTGGCCCGCTTGAACAGGGTGAAGTCCCGGGGGTTGTCCTTCTCGTAATAGTCGAAGTCCACCGTCTTGCCGCACTGGATGGCGTTCAGGTCGGCGCCGGAGAGCTTGCCGTAGTCCGGATAGCGGCTGATGTTGAAGTAGACCGAGCGCAGCTTCTCGTAGGCCAGGCCCTTGTCCAGCAGCCGCCGGGTCATCTCCACCATGTCGCCCACGTGCTCGCTGGCCTTGGGATAGGCGTGGGCCGGCAGCACGTTCAGGGCCGCCATGTCGGCGTGGAAGGCCGCCTCCCAGCCGGCGGCGAATTCCGATAGCCGCGCGCCCTCTTGCAGGCACTGGTTCACGGTGCGGTCGTCGATGTCGGCCAGGTTGATGGCCAGCTTGACCTCGAAGCCCCGCAACTCCAGGTAGCGGCGCACCAAGTCGGCCACCACCATCCGGCGGCAGAGGCCCAGGTCGGCCGGGCCGTCCAGGCTGGGGCCGCAGGCGTAGATGCCCACCCGACCGGGCCGCACCGGCACCAGGTCGTCCACCTGGCGGGTGAGGGTGTTGAAGAACTTCAGCGGCACCGGGACCTTCTCGCTGACGAACAACGGGGTGGAGAGATAGCGCTCCCCGCCGTCGGCAAGGAGCGCCACCACCACGCCCGAGTCCATCTCCGCCGCCAAGTCCAGGGCCACCTTCATGGCCGCCCCGGCGCTCATGCCCACGAAGATGCCCTCCTCGCGGGCCAGGCGGCGGGCGGCCTCATAGGCGCTATCGTCGTCCACGTTGACGATACGCGCCGGCTCGTGGGGGTTGAAGATCCCCGGCGGGTAGGATTCCTTCATGTTCTTGAGGCCCTGGATCTTGTGCCCCTGATAGGGCTCCACTCCCACCACCCGGGCCTGGGGCTTGAGCTCGTGCAGTCGGCGGGTGATGCCCATCAGGGTGCCGGTGGTGCCCATGCTGATCACCACCGCGTCCACCAACCCGTCGGTGCCCTCGAAAATCTCGTCGGCGGTGCCGTGGTCGTAGTGGGCCCGCCAGTTGTTCTCGTTGTTGAACTGGTCCACCAGGAAGTATTTGTCCGGGTGCTCGCGGGCCAGGCGATAGGCCTCCTCGATGGCCCCGTCGGTGCCCAGATGGGCGGGGGTCAGGAGGATATCGGCCCCATAGGCGCGCAGGATCTTACGCCGCTCGGCGCTGGCGCTCTCGCTCATGGTGAAGAGCATCTTATAGCCCTTCACCGCGCAGACCATGGCCAGGCCGATACCGGTGTTGCCGCTGGTGGCCTCCAACACGACCTTGCCCGGGGTCAGCTCGCCGGCTTTTTCCGCCGCCTCGATCATGTACAGCGCCGGGCGGTCCTTGACCGACCCGCCGGGGTTCATGGCCTCCAGCTTGGCGTAGACCTGGACCTGGGGGTTGGGATTGAGACGATTGATGCGCACCAGGGGGGTCTGGCCCACCAGCTCCAGGATGTTGTTGACCTTGCGCAGCATTTGTCCACTCATTGCCGGAGAATGATCAAGGCTAAAGCATACTTCGGCGGCGGGCAACTGTAAAGGGCGCCGGGAGGGCCGGTGGCGGACCAGTCTTGTGCTGGTGTCGTGACGCGACGCCAAAGAGTGATTTGGTTTTGTGTCGCAGCGCTCGATGCCGATACATATAGCAGCAAAGAGGCCTTGACGGCCGCGGCTTGATTTAGTACAAGGCAATGGCCATACTGTAGAAAAATGCTATGTGATCGCCTGGAGGACGATGATGGCCATCCAGGTCCAGATGATTTTGAAGGTGCCTGTCGAAGTCAAGAAACGGGGCAAGTGGTTTGTGGCCAATTGCCCGGTGTTCGACGTTGTCACCCAGGGCGAAGACATTGAAAAGGCCAAGAAAAACCTTGGGGTCGCCCTTACGTTGTTCCTGGTGTCCTGCTTTGAGCGCGGAACGCTGGAGGAGGTCCTGAGGCAGTGCGGGTTTAGGCCCGACTTGGTGGCCGCCGACTCCTCCCCCAGAAGGCGAACGAAACGGGAGGAATATCTGGACATCCCCA
>JAIUYB010000391.1 GCA_020216625.1 Desulfarculus sp. | reverse complement strand
GCCACCACCGCGAAGCCTCGCCCGGCCTGGCCGGCCCGGGCCGCCTCCACCGCCGCGTTCAGGGCCAACAGGTTGGTCTGGAAGGCGATTTCGTTGACCACCCCGATGATCTCGTTGATCTTGCGGCTGGCGGCGCTGGCCTGATCCATGGCCTCGATGGTGCGGCGCACCGCCGCGTCGCCCTCGGCGGCCTGCTGGGCGGTGGCCTGGACCAGGGCGTTGGCCTGGTGGGCGTTCTGGGCGTTGGTGTTCACCAGCCCGGTGAGTTGCTCCACCGCGCTGGCGGTTTCTTCCACCGCCGCCGCCTGCTGCTGGGTGCGGTCGCTGAGATCCTGGTTGCCCCCGGCGATTTCCTGCGCCCCCCGCGACAACTCCTGGGCGTTGCGCCGAATCTCGGCCACCGAGCGGGACCAGTCCGCCCGCAGGTCGGCCAGGGCCTGGGCCACCGCCCCGATCTCGTCCCTGGTTAGCTGGCCGTGGTCGAAGGGGCGCAAATCGCCCTGGCCCAACAGATGCACGTCTTCCACCACTCGGGCCAGGGGCCGAATCATGCCCCGCCGCACCCAGAGCCAGGTGAGGCAAAAGACGACCAGGGAGACCGCCAGGCCGCCGACCAGCACCAGCTTGAGCAGGGAAACCTTGCCGGCGGCCAGGCTGGTGTACATCTCCACCGCCCGGTTCATCTCGGCCACCAGGGGCAGGTTGCCCGCCACGATGACTTCGAGCCCTTGCTTGAATCCAGGATCGTCCGGGGTCGCCGCCGCCGTCACCGCCTGGGATGCCGCCAAGAAATCATCCCATAGTTTTGCAACCTTAGCTAGCTGAGCCACCAGGACGGGGTCGCTGGCCGCCGGCAAACCTTGGCCGGGGTCGCCCACGCGCAATACTTTGAGCGTTTGGTCGAACAAGGCGGCGCTGGCCCGCAGTTGCTGGCGCACCGGCTCCGCCTGGCCCAGCCCCCGGCTCAACTGCAAGGCCTCCTTGGCCATTTTCTGGCTCAGCATCCGTTGGCGGCCGGCCAGGTTGATCAATTCGGCGTCGGTTTCCTGGGCCTTCAAAAGCCACCAGGAACCGCCCACCAGGATCGCTTGGGTGGCCAGCAGGACCGCCATGGCGGCCATGATCTTGGAGAGGATCGAGGTTTTGGTGCGGCTTGGCATGCGGCCTCTCTAGCACAAGCGGTTGGGTCCAGGGCGGCGCCCGCGTCAGGGGTTCATATCCGATCATGATACTCGATTGTTAGCATACCGCGTCTGGCTAAGCCAAGCCGCGCGCGCCTCTTGCCCACGCCGGCGGTCCGGTGTAGATTCCTGGCATGGCAACACCAGAACACCCCCCCATCCTGAGCGAGGCCGAGGCCCAAGCGCGCCTCATGGCCCTGCCCCGCCCCTGGGCCGCCGACTACCTGGCCATGTATTCCAACTGGCTGGGCGGGATCGTGCGCGAGCCCTGGCTGATGAGCGTGCCCATCGACGACCACCTGGTCCATCGCGGCGACGGGGTCTTCGAGGCCATGAAGTGCGTGGCCGGCCGCATCTATCAGTGCGACGCCCACCTGGAGCGCCTGGCCCGCTCGGCCCAGAGCATCCACCTGGAGCTGCCCCTGGACCTGGGGGCCCTCAAGCGCCTGGTGGTGGATGTCACCCGGGCCGGGGGCGAGCCCGACAGCATGGTGCGCCTGTACATCAGCCGGGGCCCGGGCGGATTCTCCACCAACCCCTACGAGTGCTGCGCGCCGGGCGTCTACGTCATGGTCAGCCGCCTGCACTCCCCGGCGCCGGAATCCTACCAGCGCGGGGTGCGGGCCGGCATCAGCCTGGTGCCCAGCAAGAGCGGCTTCTACGCCTCGGTCAAAAGCTGCAACTACCTGCCCAACGTGCTGCTCAAGCGCGAGGCGGTGGTGCGCGGCTGGGACTTCTCCCTGGGCCTGGACGAGAATGGCCACCTCGCCGAGGGCTCCACCGAGAACGTGGGCCTGGTGGACTCCCTGAACCGCCTCCTGCTGCCGCTGCCCGACCACATCCTGGAGGGCACCACCGTGCGCCGGGTCATCGAACTGGCCGAGGCCCTGGTGGAAAAGGGCGTCCTGAGCCGGGTTGAGCACCGTCCCCTGGAGCGGGCCGACCTGGACAAGGCCAAGGAAATCCTGCTCTTTGGCACCACGTTGGACGTGTTGCCCGTCACCCGCCTGGAAGGCGAGCCGGTGGGCGACGGCGCGGTGGGACCGGTGGCCAAGGCCCTGTTGGAGCTGGTGCGCCAGGACATCCGGCACAACCCGGCCGTCTCCACCCCCGTTTTCGTCTAGCCCCACCCCGCGCCGGGCTTGGCCAGGCGGCCGGCCATGGGGTATATCCATACCCTGGGCCGGCCCTGCCCGTCCCGCGTCCATTTCCCCCAAAACCAGGAGCCGCTCATGCCCCATTTCGCCGGCATCGACGTGGGCAGCCTCAGCGCCGAGGCGGTCATCATCGACGACCAGGCCCAGGTCCTGGCCTACAGCATCCTGCCCACCGGGGCCCACTCCACCACCGCCGCCGAGGCCGCCCTGGATCAATCCCTGGCCCAGGCCAGCCTGGCCCGGGGCGACCTGGCCTACACCGTGGCCACCGGCTACGGCCGCATCTCGGTGCCCTTCGCCGACAAGCGCGTCACCGAGATCTCCTGCCACGCCCTGGGCGCCCACCACCTCTTCCCGGACACCGGCACCGTCATCGACATCGGCGGCCAGGACTCCAAGGTCATCCGGGTGGACAAACACGGCAAGGTCACCGATTTCTCCATGAACGACAAGTGCGCCGCCGGCACCGGCCGCTTCCTGGAGGTCATGGCCGAGCGCCTGGGCGTGGGGCTGGGCGACCTGGGCCGGCTGTCCCTGGAGGCCCAGGGCGAGGTGGAGATCAGCAGCGTCTGCACCGTCTTCGCCGAAAGCGAGGTCGTCAGCCTCATCGCCAAGAATCACCCCCGCAACGAGATCATCCGCGGCCTGCACAAGGCCATCGTCGGCCGGGTCTACGCCATGGCCCGCGCCCTGGGCGTCCAGGGAGCCGTCACCATGACCGGCGGCGTGGCCAAGAACGCCGGCGTGGTGGCCCTCATGGAGGCCCGCCTGGGCCAACCCATCCACGTCCCCGCCGAACCCCAGATCGTCGGCGCCCTGGGCGCGGCCCTGACCGCCCTGCGCCAGGCGGGATAGGCAGGGGAGGGAAGCTAAGAGAGGGGAAGTTAAGAGATCTGGGGGAAAACCTTTCTTTGGGGGCCAAAGCAAGGTTTTCCCCCAGACCCCCTTTCCAAAGAAAGCCGGGTGGGGGTGGGGGATGCGGCCGGGCGGCTGACTGTCGACAAAGCTTCGACCTTCGAGGCGGGGCGTCACGGAAAGTCTAGGTAAAATATAGCGATAGCCGTCATCGCCAGGAGCCGTCAGGCGACGAGGCGATCCTCCGAATTCAGTCTCCCCGCCTTTCATCGCCGCCGGCCAGCGTCAAGGCCCCGGTCAGG
>JAIUYB010000390.1 GCA_020216625.1 Desulfarculus sp. | reverse complement strand
CCCAGAATCAGCTCCCCGGCGTGGCTCTGCACGGTGCTCAAGGGCAGGCCCGGGATCTCGGCGTAGGGGATGCGGGCCAGGGGGGCGATGGCCTCGGCCAGGCCGGAGAGGCCAGTGCCCAGGGTCAGACCGACCCGAGGGACGAAATCCTTGGGCAACCGGCCCCTTATGGCCTGGGCGGCGCCCTGGACGATTATGGGTTCGGACATGGCATCCCCTGGATAATGCTAACTAAACACCTTGTAACACCCAGACTGCCAATTTTAGCGGTCGGGCCCAGGTCGCGTCAAAGTTTTTTTGCTGGACTAACGAGGCGGGATGGCGGCCCAATCCCGCCGCCCCCACCCCGGCCCGGCCAGGACAGGGTTGACAGCCCGGGGGCGACCTTTAGACTAGGATGCAGGAGCTTGACCTCAAGTGGCCAAACCCCGAAATATCCGTCTCTGCCGCGGACCCCTTGTGGTGATGGCCCTGGCCCTGTGCCTGGGGTTGCCACTCAGCGTGGGCAGCCTGCATCCCCCGCCCGCCAACCCCAAGGACGACCCCTGCCGCAATCTCATTTCTTGGGTCCGCCTGGAACACGTCCCCTACACCATCATCCCGCCCCGCAGCGTCTGGGAAGATCCTCCCCTGGCCGAACGCCAGCGCCTGCTCTGGCCCCTGGTGCGGGCCATCAGCGAAGAGGAGGGGGTGGACCCGCTGCTGGTGATGGCTCTGGTGCAGGTGGAGAGCCGTTTCGACCCCTGGGCGGTCAGCGAGCGGGGGGCGGCCGGATTGATGCAGATCACCCCCCAGACCAGCCAGGAGCTGGGCCTGGACAACCCCCTGCACCCGGAGTCCAACCTGCGGGCCGGCATCCGCTACCTGGCCGGGCTGCACCAGACCTTCACCAACGAGACTCTGGCCCTGGCCGCCTACAACGCCGGCCCCCGCCGGGTGCAGGAGGCCGGGGGCGCGGTGCCCGACATCGGCCAGACCCGGGACTTCGTGGCCCAGGTGCTAAACCTGAAAAGCGAATTCCGCCAGCGATTCCGCACTGTCGCCCGCCGGGATGTGGCGCGCAGGCCCCGCGGAGGCTAGCCCGCTCCGGGGCCTCGCCCGCTGCCGTGGTGGCCCCGCCTCAACAAGCTATCCTGGCGATCGGACCTTGCCCCGCCATGCCAGCGGCGACCGCCACCGCCGCCGTCTAGCCCCTGCCGCCGGTATTCAGGCGGCGCGGTCGTCCTCCAGGGCCTCGAAAAACGCCTCCAGACGCACCTTGGCCTGCTCCTCGCTATAGGCGCGGCTGTCGGTGATGTCGGCCTCGATGACCACGCTGGGCACCCCCAGGCGGTCCATCAACAGGCGCTTCATGTCGTACTGGCCCAGGGAGTAGGGCTTGCAGGAGCGGGCGGAGTGGATCACCAGGCCGTCCACCTGGTACTCGCGGATCATCTGCTCCATCAGCCCCAGGCGATGATTGAGGTTGTTGTTCAGGATCACCAGGCCGTAGGCCCGGGCCATGGACTCGAACGGCTCGTTGTCGTCCAGGTAGTGGATGGTCTCGGCCCAGGCGTTGGTGTAGGTGGCGGCCACGAAGTTCATGCCGTGGCTGGCGAAAAGCTCCGCATATTCGCGCACTTTATACCAGATGGCGATGTTGTCCCACATCAGGCGCTTTTTCTCGGGCACCACCGCGCCGATACCCTTGGCCACCCGCTCCTGAAGCTCGGCCAGGAGCATTTGGTAATAGCCGTGGGCCACCTTGAGTCCGCGCAGGCTGACCACCGGGGCCAGGTGGATGAAGGCGTCGAAGATGGTCATGGGCGCGGGGCGATTCTTCATGGTGGCCAGGGCCTGGCCCCAGAGCAGGCTGGTCTCCTTGGCCAGGGCCAGGACCTCGGCGAAGCGGTCGTGGCTGAACTTTTTGCCCGAGATCCGCTCCAGCACCGGGATCATCCCCTTGAGTTGGGCCACCATGTAGTCGATGTCCAACCGGGTGATCTCGCGGAAGTTGTAGGGCGCGTCGAACAGGATCAGGGGGACGTTCCAGTAGTGGGCCAGGCACTTGTACCAGTACATCACGGTCTGGCAGATGTTGTTGCTGGCGAACATCAGGTCGGGCCGGGGCAGCCGGCCGGCCGGGGTTTTCTGGGTGAAGTGATGGCCCAGGTCGATACGGGCGTAGGAGCAGAGGTCCTGGTGGTAGCCGTGCTCCTCGGCGGCCTGGCACAGGGCCGGGCCCATGCGCGAGGCCCCGCACAGCGCGCCGTGGTTCTCGGGATAGATGGTGTAGAAGCCAAAAACCCGCAGCAGCTCCACCGGCGCCCCGCTGGTGACCCAGGCCACCGGGCGCGCGCCCTTGGCGTAGCGGGCCAGGAGGTAGTGCCGGGTCATGATCTCCTTGAGCCGCGTGGCGCTTTTTAGCGGCGGCCCGAAGTATTCCGGCGGGGTTTTAGCGGGCTTGCGCTTCTTGCCGGCCTGGCCCAGGGCCATCAGGGCCGGCGCGCCCAGGTCCTTCATGGCTTGAAACTTGGCCTTTTTTATCAGCGACATCTCTGGCTCCTGCCTGGTGCGAATTGGGCGCGGCCCATTTCGCCAAGATTCTTTGGGAGGGGGCGCGGGGGAGACCTTTCTCTAGAAAGGGTTCCTCCGCTTCTTGTCTCATCCCAGCATCTCCACGAAGGCCTCGACCCGGGTGGCGATCTGGCCGGAGAGGCCCTGGTTGATCTCGCAGTCGATGGTCAGGGTGGGCAGACCCAGCTTTTTCAGCTCCTCGCCCAGGATGGGCAGGTCGAAAAGCTCGGGCTCGCAGAACTTGACCAGATAGAAGATCACGCCCTGGGCCTGGGACTGGTGGGCCAATTTTTTCAGCCATTCCAGGCGGTCGGCCAGGGCCGAATCCTTGGTGGAGCAGGGCGGCAGGGAGAAATACTGCTCGGTGAGGGCGTCCAGGGGATCGGCGGCGGCGCTGGGGGTGATGAGGCTGCGGCGGGAGCCGATGATGAGGTCGTCGGCCGCCACCACCGCGCCCAGCTCGTCCAGTAGCGCCAAGAGTTCCGGCGGGTTGGGCAGCACTCCGGAGAGGATCAGACGGGGGCCGGCCGGGCCGACGCCCCGGGCCCCGGCCAGGAAGCCCTCCAGGTAGGGAATCAGGTCGTCGGGATGGGTCCACTCGCCCCGGCGATAGGCCTCGTAAAGCTGGGCGTTGCTGCAGGTCAGGGCGTTGGCCGCCCGCAGGTCGTGGATCTGGCGGGTGAGCCGGGCGATCTCCTGTCCCTGGGCCACCCGGTGCTGGAGCTGGGCCAGGTCCAGGGGGCCGGCCAGGGGTTCCAGCTCCTGGGCCAGGGCCTGGAGCTGGCCGCGGTAGTAAGCCCGGGCCGGAGCGCCGTAGGGGGCCTTGGGATGGTAGAAGAAATGACAAGGCTTGTCCTGGCCGATGTAGTCGTTGACCACCGAGGCCAGGTTCTGGATGGAGTCGCAGGTGTGGGGGAAAAGGAAGGCGTCGCAGTCGTC
>JAIUYB010000389.1 GCA_020216625.1 Desulfarculus sp. | reverse complement strand
GGGCAAGGGCTGCGGTAAGCTGCCCGAGGCCTGCTTCATGTTCGGCTCCATGGGTCAGTACTACCTGGATCGCGGCATGGGTCGGCTGATCAGCCTGGAGGAGGGCCTGGCCATCCTGGCCCAAGCCGCCGAGGCCGGTCTGGTCACCCAGCCCGGCACCGCCCAGAATCCGGCCGGAATGTGCAACTGCTGCGGGGACTGCTGCGGGGTGCTGGGCTCCCTGCGCAAGCACCCCAAGCCGGCCAGCATCGTCTTCTCCAACCACTTCGCCAGCCTGGACCGCGACCTTTGCACCGGCTGCGAATTGTGTCTCGACCGCTGCCAGATGGAGGCCATCACCATGGCCGACGACGGCCTGGCGGTCCTCAACCCGGATCGCTGCATTGGCTGCGGCCTGTGCGTCACCACCTGCCCCGGCGAGGCCCTGAGCCTGGTGGCCAAACCCGACGACCTGCGCGCGGAGCCCCCCAGAACCTCGGCCGACCAGATGCGCTACATGGCCCAGCGGCGCGGCCTGATCTGATCATCCGCTTCCCTGCATGGCGGTCCCGGCTTTTTCGGGGCCGCCACTTCTTTTGGCCAAGGCTGGGACAACTCCGCCCACGCGGCTATACTTGACGGGTCATTCGAGATATTTCTCAAACCCGGGAGGCCCCGCCCTTGCGCTTCATCGACAGTCACGCCCACCTGGACCTATTGCCTGACCTGCCCGGGGTCTTGGCCGCCGCCAGCCAGGCGGGCGTGGAACAGATCGTCACCATCGGCGTGGACCTGGAATCCTCCCGCGCCGCGACCAAGTTGGCCGCCGCCCATGCCCAGGTCTTCGCCAGCGTCGGTCTGCACCCACACGAAGCCGAGAAGGCCGATGAATCCTATTGGCGCGAGCTGCAGACCCTGGCCCGCCAGTCCCGGCCGGTGGCCATCGGCGAGTGCGGCCTGGACTTCTATCGCGACCTCTCGCCCCGCCCCGCCCAGCGCGCCGTCTTCGCCCGCCAGATCGCCCTGGCCCTGCAGCTAAACCTGCCCCTGGTGGTGCACGATCGCCAGGCCCATGCCGAGACCGCCGCCATGCTGGCCGAGCACGACGCCGGCCGGGTGGGCGGGGTGCTGCACTGTTTTTCCGGCGACCTGGACTTGGCCCGCCAGGTCCTGGACCTGGGCTTCAGCCTGGGCATCACCGGAGTGATCACCTACAAGAACGCCCAGGCTCTGCGCGAGCTGGTGCGCCTGGTTCCGACCGAGCGTTTGTTGATCGAGACTGACTGCCCCTACCTGACCCCGGACCCCTGGCGCGGCAAGCCCAACCAGCCGGCATTCGTGGCCCGCGTCTGCGCCGGCCTGGCCCAGGCCCTGGAGCGCCCCCTGGAAGAGGTCGCCGCGTTGACCACCGCCAACGCCCGCCGGCTCTTCGCCCTGCCCCAACCCGGGGAGGCCTGAGCCATGTACCGGGTGCGCGAAGGCGTGCAATTGATCCTGGCCTCGGCCTCGCCCCGCCGCCAGCAGATGCTCGCCGACCTGGGCCTGATCTTCAGCCTGGCTCCCAGCGATGTGGACGAGACCCTATTGCCATCCGAGACCGCTCCCCAGGCCGCGCAACGCCTGGCCCGCGCCAAAGCCCGGGCCGCCCAGGCCCAGTGGCCGGACCGAGCCGTCCTGGCCGCCGACACCCTGGTGGCCCTGCCCGACGGCCGCATCCTGGGCAAGCCTTTTGATTACGACCATGCCCGAAGCATGCTCAAGCTGCTCGCCGGCCGCGAGCACCTGGTGGTCAGCGGCTATTGCCTGTTCTGGCGAGGACAGGAGCAGTGCGGCGCCGTCGAGAGCCGGGTGCGGTTTCGCAACCTGATGGAGGCCGAGATCGAGGCCTATCTGGCCAGCGGCGAACCCATGGACAAGGCCGGGGCCTATGCCGTGCAGGGCCTGGCCGCCGCCTTTGTGGAAGAGGTCCATGGCTCCTTCAGCAACGTCGTCGGTCTGCCCCTGGCCCGCATCGTGGACCTGCTGCTGCGTCTGGGGGTCATCGCTCCCCTGGGGGAGGGCCCGCGATGAGCATCGCCCAGAACCTGGCCGCCATCCGCGCCCGCATGGACGCCGCCGCCCGCTCGGTGGGCCGCCAGCCCGGGGAGGTCAGCCTGGTGGCGGTCTCCAAGCGCAATCCCCCCCAGGCCGTGGCCACGGCCCTGGCCGCCGGCCAGGTGGATTACGGCGAGAACTACGTCCAGGAGGCCGCCGCCAAAATCCGCGCCCTGGGTCCCGGCCCCCGCTGGCACCTCATCGGCCATCTCCAGACCAACAAGGCCCGCCAGGCCACCCAACTCTTTTCCGTGATCCAGACCCTGGACAGCCTCAAGTTGGCCCAGGCCCTGGACCGCCAGGCCGGCGAGCTGGGCAAGCGCCTCACGGTCCTGATTCAGGTCAGCCTGGCTGGCGAAGCCCAGAAATCCGGCCTGGAACCGGCCCAGGTTCCGGCCCTGGCCCAGGCGGTGGCCGCCCTGCCCCACCTGGACCTGCGTGGACTGATGACCATGCCACCCTTTTTCGACGACCCCGAGGCCGCCCGCCCCTACTTCGCCCGCCTCCGCCAACTGGCCCAAACCCTGGCCCCCGAACTGCCCCCCCAGGCCATGTCCCAACTCAGCATGGGCATGAGCGGCGACTTCGAGATCGCCATCCAGGAAGGCGCCACCCTGGTCCGGGTCGGCACCGCCATCTTCGGCGCGCGTTTTTAGGAGGGGGAGAGTTGGGGGAACCCTTTTTGCTGCGCAAAAATGGTCTCCCCAAACCCCCTCCGAAAAAAGCGGCGCCCAAGGCGCTGCGCGCCTTGGACTGGGGGGTGGATGCCTGACCTGAAACCTCGCGCTTTTGGCCGGGCGTATCGGAGATTAAAACAACCTACCTTCGTCTTTTTGGAGGGGGGCCCGGGGGGAACCTTTTGGGGCACCAAAAAGGTTCGCCCCGGATCACTCTTCCCCTCTTCCCCTCTCTCCGCTCTCCCCCCGCTGGCGGACGATTTCGAAGAGCAGGATGCCGGTGGCGACGGAGGCGTTGAGGCTTTCGCTGCCTGGGGCCAGGGGCAGGCTGGTGTGCAGGTCGCAGGCCTTGGCCAGGCGTTGGCCGATGCCTTTTTGTTCGCCGCCCACCACCAGGGCCAGGGGCAGGTCCAGGTTCAGGCTCCAGGGGGCGGGGGCCTGGCGGGTGGCGGCGGCCAGTCCCCAGAGGCCCAGGGATTTGAGTTCGTGGAGGGCGTCGGTGAGGTTGGTGACCCGGCAGACCGGCAGGCGGGTCAGGGCCCCGGCCGCGGCCTTGGCCACCGCTGGAGTCAGGGGGCAGGCGCGGTCCTTGGCCACCACCAGGGCCTGGGCTCCGGCCGCGGCGGCCGAACGGGCGATGGCCCCCAGGTTGTGCGGGTCCTGGATGTGATCGGCCAGGACCACCAGGGCGCGGTCGCCGGCGGCCTGGACCAGATCGACAACCTGGTCCCAGGGGGCATAGGCCA
>JAIUYB010000388.1 GCA_020216625.1 Desulfarculus sp. | reverse complement strand
GAGGAGAAGGGCTGGCCGGCCATGAACAGCAGGGGGGGATAGAGGGCCGCCAGCCAGCCGGTGGCCAGCACCGCCCGGCGCGGCAGACCCAGGCGACCGGCCAGGGCCATGGCCAGGGGAACGCAGGCCAGGCTCAGCAGCACACACAGGGTCCGGCCCAGGGCCAGCGAGGGATCAAGGAGCCAATAGAAAAGCGCCAGCAGGTAGCCCGCGCCCGGCGGCCAGTAATAGGGCAGGTTGCCCGGCCAGTGCGCCAACATGGCCAGGGCCTCGCGGTGGTAGTCGCCGGCGTCGTTGAAAAAGGGGGTCAGGCCATAGAGCGGGATCACGCAGGCCAGGCGGGCGGCCAGGCCCAGGGCCAGGGGCCAGCGCCAATCAAGCCAGGAGAGGGTCTGGGGGCTGGCCTCGGCCATGGCGGGCGCTTCTCCCGGGGCCGCGCCAGGGCGGCCGTCCCCAAGGCTGTCGGCGTCTACAGGCGCGGCGCGTGCCGGAAGCTGGGTTGGCTGACCACGTGGGTGCCGCCGGCCGCGAAGGCCGAGCGCAGGATCTGGCGCGAGAGCTGCTTGGCGTTGGCGTAGCGGATGGAATGATGCACCACCACCGCCGACACGGCGATGGTCCGCCCGCTCTGCTCGTCGCGCCCATAGCCGGCGAACCACTCGAAGAGCTCGGTCTTGTCCGGGCCGCCCATGGTGCCGGTCTTGCCGCCCAGGCTGATGTCGCGCAGGATCCGGTCCTGGCCCAGGCGGGTGAAGGCCTTGCGCGCGGTGCCCTCGGTGATGGTGGCCTCGAACATCTCCTGCATGGCCCGGCAGGTGGTGGGGCTGACGATGCGACCCAGGGATGCGGGCCGACCCTGATACAGGACATTGCCCGCCGGATCGCTGGCCCGGGCCACCACGTAAGGCTCCACCAGGCGGCCCTGGTTGACGAAGACTCCGGCCAGGAGCGCGGCGTGCACGGTGCTGATGGTGGTCTCGGTGTTGTAACCGCTGGCCAGGCCGGCCACGTCGAAATCGGTGCTGCAATCGGCCAGGCGGCTGACGCCCAGGGGCAGCTCGAAGGGCAGACGGGACTCGAAGCCCAGGGCCTTGCCGTACCAAGTCAGCAGGTCGCCGCCGATGTGGTAGACCCCCAGCTTGGCGAAGACCGGGTTGTTGCTGACCGCGAAGCTCTCGCGCAGGGTGGCCTGGGCGCTCTTGCGCGGCTGGCTGATCTTGACCTGGCCCGGGGTGAGGCTGTGGGGCCGGCCGGTGAAGGACATCCGGCTCATGGGGTTGAGCTGGGTTTCCTCCACCGCGGCGGCGGCGGTGACGATCTTGTAGAGGCTGGCGGCCGGGGAGCTGGCGTCCAGGGCCACGCTGGGATCCAGCCGACCGTTACGCTCGCCGGCCAGGGCCAACACCCGGCCACTGGGAATCTCCACCACCGCCAGGGCGGCCCGGGGGCTCTTGAGCCCGGCCAGGAGCTCCTCGGCCTCGCGCTGGAGATAGGGCGAGATGGCCGGCTCCACCACCAGGGCGCCCCAGCGGGGGCTGTAGGCTTGCAAGGGCTGGCCGCTGAGCACTTGGCGCAGGCGGGGACCCAGGATCTGGGCCAGTTGTTGCTTGTCGAGTTGGCGGCCGGAGGGGGCGGGCGGAGCGGCCAGGGCCGGCAGCGCGATCATTAACGCCAGCAAGGCCAGCCAGGCCGGCCGGACGCGGACCATGAGTTTGCGCTTGCTCACCCTAACAACTCCCCCAATCATCGCCGCCGACCGGAGGCGACGGGTTAAGCCCGGCGCGGTCCGATGACCGCGACCCCGCCCATATACGGCCGCAGGGCCTCGGGCACCAACACCGTGCCGTCGGCCTGCTGATAGTTCTCCAGAATCGCCACCAGGGTGCGCCCCACCGCCAGGCCCGAGCCGTTGAGGGTGTGGACCAGGGTGGTGCCCTTCTGGCCCTTGTCCTTGAAGCGCACACCCATGCGCCGGGCCTGGAAGTCCTCGAAGTTGCTGCACGAGCTGATCTCGCGGTACTTCTGCTGGCCGGGCAGCCAGACCTCCAGGTCGTAGGTCTTGGCCGAGCTGAAGCCCATGTCGCCGGTGCAGAGCAAAACCTTGCGGTAGTGCAGGCCCAGGCGGCGCAGGACCTCCTCGGCGTTGGCGGTCAGCGTCTCCAGGTGCTGGTAGCTGTCCTCGGGCCGCACGAAACGCACCAGCTCCACCTTGTCGAACTGGTGCTGGCGGATCAACCCCCGCACGTCCTTGCCGTGGCTGCCGGCCTCGGCCCGGAAGCAGGGGGTGTAGGCGGTGTAGCACAGGGGCAGGTCCTCGCCGGCCAGGACCTCGTCGGCGTGCAGGTTGGTCACCGGCACCTCGGCGGTGGGGATCAGCCAGTAGTCGCTGTTTTCCAGCTTGAACAGGTCCTCGGCGAACTTGGGCAGTTGGCCGGTGCCGGTCATGGCGCGGCTGTTGACCATGAACGGCGGCAGGACCTCGGTGTAGCCGTGCTCGGTGGTGTGCAGGTCGAGCATGAAGGCGGTGATGGCCCGCTCCAGGCGCGCGCCCAGGCCCTTGAGCACCACGAAACGGGACCCGGTGATCTTGGCCGCCCGCTCGAAGTCGATGATGTCCAGGGCCTCGCCGATGTCCCAGTGGTTGAGGGGCTCGAAGGCGAAGACCGGCTTTTCGCCCCAGACCGAGACCGTGGGGTTGTCCTCCTCGCCAGCCCCCACCGGCACCGAGGCGTGGGGCAGGTTGGGGATGGTGAGCAGGAGCGCCTCCAGACGATCCTGCACCTCCTTCACCTCGTCCTCCAGCACCTTGATCCGGTTGCCGACCGCCTTCATCTCGGCGTAGATGTGGCTGGGATCCTGACCGGACTTCTTGGCCTGGCCCACCTGGGCGCTGACCTCGTTGCGTTGGGCGCGCAGGCTTTCCAGCTCCGGCAAAAGCTCCCGGCGTCGTTCTTCCAGGGCGGAAAATCCCGCTAGGTCCACTTGGGCATGGCGGTTATCACAAGCCCGGCGCACCGCGTCCAGGTTCTCGCGCGCGAATTTGAGGTCCAGCAAGGGGAGGCTCCTTCCCTGGGGTGGCGGATGGAGAAGATGGCCCGCCAAATCCACTAGATATGGACCGTCCCGAAATTAGCACACCAAATGGCGGGTGTCAAACCCGCAAATGCGCCGAACGGCGGCGGCTTGCAACTTTTTCGCCCGGCTTATCAGATGGTTGCCAATGCTCGCCGCTTGTTCACATATTACCGCTTAAGGCGATCCGGGTCACCCCTCGATGCCGCTAAATCAGATAAAATTAACGCTAATCTTCCTGAATTGAGCCTGGCGAAACCCGGGCGGGATTTCCGCCTCCGTAATATGGAATTGGGACTGCAATCTCCAGGCCAGAAAAAGACGCGGCCGCGTCTAACCGGCGCGGCCAACAATAATTCACGCATCATCCCGGCGCTTGGTTGGTTTTATCCCCGCCCTTTTCCCGCCCCCTTCCCCGCCCTTCAGCGGCCGGGCGGTGGGGCGA
>JAIUYB010000387.1 GCA_020216625.1 Desulfarculus sp. | reverse complement strand
GGGCCTGGAGGGGCCGAGACGAGGCTCGGGACCGCCGGGGCGGCCTGGGGGGCCATCGCCCCCGGCCGCCGGGAACGATCCCGGGCTAGACGCCCTTGGCCAGGCCGGTCAGGGCCGCGAAGGTGGCGGCGTCGCTGACGGCCAGCTCGGCCAGGATTTTCCGGTCCAGGCCCACCGAGGCCTTGTTCAGGCCGTCGATCAGGCGCGAATAGCTGAGGCCGTTTTCGCGGGCGGCGGCGTTGATGCGCACCACCCACAGCTTGCGGAACTCGCGCTTGCGCACCTTGCGGTCGCGGTAGGCGAAGGCCAGCGCCCGCTGGACGGTCTCCACCGCCGAGCGGAACAGCTTGCGCCGACCGCCCACGAAACCCTTGGCCAGCTTGAGTACCTTGTTACGGCGTTGGCGGGCCTTGAACCCGCGGCGTGCTCTGGGCATGATGCTCCACTCCCGATCTTTTCCGGCCTACAGGTAAGGCAGCAGGCGATGGATCTGTCTCTCGTTGGTCTTGTCCACCAGGTCGTTCTTGCGCAGACCACGCTTGCGCTTGCGGGTCTTGGTGGTCAGGATGTGGCTGGCGTAGGCCTTGCTGCGCTTGACCCGTCCCCCGCCGGTGGCCTTGAAACGCTTGGCCGCGGCGCGGTTGCTCTTCAGTTTCGGCATGATGATCTCCTTCACCACAATCGGCGTGGCGCGACAGAGGCGCGCGCGGCGCGCCCGCGAAACATGTTTCCGGCGGACCGGCTACTTGGGAGCCAGGATCATGGACAGGAAACGCCCCTCCATCTTGGGCGTGCCCTCCACCACCGCCAGTTCGCCGACCTCGGCCGTCACCCGCTCCAAGAGCTTGCGGCCGGCTTCGGCATAGGCGATCTCACGGCCCCGGAACTGCACCGTGATCTTGACCCGGTTGCGCTCCTCCAGGAAGCGGATCACATTGCGCATCTTGACCGACAGGTCGTGGGCCTCGATCTTGGGCCGGAGCTTGACCTCCTTGACCTGGGTCTGGGTCTGCTTCTTCTTGGCTTCCTGGGCCTTCTTGGCCTGCTGGAACTTGAACTTGCCGTAGTCCATGATCCGGCAGACCGGCGGCTCGCCGTTGGGGGCCACCTCCACCAGGTCCAACCCCGCCTCGGCGGCCAGGCGCAGGGCCTGGTCGATGGGCACGATGCCCACCTGCTCGGCGTCGGCTCCGATCAGGCGCACCAAGGGCACCCTGATCATCTGGTTGATCCGCACCCGATCCGTCTTCTTGTCTATGGCCATATCCTCCCGTCACTGAGGTCGGCGTTCGGCCGGGGACAGGGCCTTGCCTGCGTCCGCCCCCCGGTCCGATGGTCTAATCGCGCCGGTTGCGGGTCTGCTCCCCCACCCGGGCGATGAATTGGTCCAGCCCCATGGAGGGCAGGTTGCTGCCGTCGCGCAGCCGGGGCGTCACCTGGCGCTCGTCCACCTCGCGGTCGCCCAGGATCAGCATGTAGGGCACCTTCATCAGTTGCGCCTCGCGCACCTTGGCCCCCAGCTTCTCGTTGCGGGTGTCGGCCTCGGCCCGCACCCCGGCCTGGCGCAAGATCTCCAGGGCCTCGGCCGCCCAGGCGTCGGCCCGCTCGGTCACGGTCAACAGCCGCGCCTGCTCCGGGGCCAGCCAGACCGGGAAGGCCCCGGCGAAGTGCTCGGTCAGCACCCCGATGAAGCGCTCGATGGAGCCCAGGATCACCCGGTGCAGCATCACCGGCCGGCGGTGGGCGCCCTCGCTGTCCACGTAGGTCAGCTCGAAGCGCTCGGGCAGGGTGAAGTCGCACTGGATGGTGGCGCACTGCCACTCGCGCTTCAGGGCGTCGGTCAGCTTGACGTCGATCTTGGGGCCGTAGAAGGCGCCGTCACCCTCGTTGATCTCGTAGGGTCGGCCTGAACGCATGAGGGCCTGGGTCAGGGCGTCGGTGGCCCGCTCCCAGTCCTGGTCGCTGCCGATGCTGTGCTCGGGCCGGGTGGAGAGCTCCAGCTTGTAGTCGAAGCCGAAGATGCCCATCACGTCGGTGACGAAACGCATCACCCCCAGGATCTCCTCGCCCACCTGCTCCGGGGTGCAGAGGATGTGGGCGTCGTCCTGGGTGAAGGCCCGGACTCGGGTCAGGCCGTGCAACACCCCGGATTTCTCGTGGCGGTGCACGGTGCCCAGCTCGAAGTAGCGCAGGGGCAGGTCGCGGTAGGAGCGCAGCTTGGACTTGTAGATCAGCATGTGGGCCAGGCAGTTCATGGGCTTGATGCCGTAGGCCCCGCCCTCGACCTCGGTGAAATACATGTTCTCGCGGTAGTGGTCGAAGTGGCCCGAACGCTCCCAGAGCTCGCGCTTCAGGATCTGCGGCCCCTGCACCATGTGGTAGCCCCGCTTCAGGTGCTCCTGGCGCTCGAACTCCTCGATCAGATAGCGCAGCAGCATGCCCCGGGGATGCCAGACCACCAGGCCGGCCCCGGCCTCCTCGTGGAAGGAGAACAGCTCCAGCTCCCGACCCAGCTTGCGGTGGTCGCGCTTCTTGGCTTCCTCCAGCAGGCGCAGGTGCTCCTTCAGTTCCTTCTTGTCGAAGAAGGCGGTGCCGTAAATACGGCTGAGCATCGGGTTTTTTTCGTCGCCGCGCCAATAGGCCCCGGCCACGGACAAGAGCTTGAAGGCCCCCACCCGGCCGGTGGCGGGCAGGTGCGGCCCCCGGCAGAGGTCGCTGAACCCGCCCTGCTGGTAGATGCTCACCGCCTCGGCGTCCAGGTTCTCGATCAGCTCCACCTTGTAGGGCTCGCCCTCGGCCCGGTAGCGGGCCAGGGCCTCGGCCTTGGGCACCATCTGGCAGGCGAAGGGCTGGTTGGCCTTGATGATCGCGGCCATCTTCTCCTCGATGGCCGGCAGGTCATCGGGGGTGAAGGGGCGCGAGTATTCGAAATCGTAGTAGAAGCCGTCGGCGATGGCCGGGCCGATGGCGACCTTGACCCCGGGGAAGAGCGCCTTGACCGCCTCGGCCATGATGTGGGCGGTGGAGTGACGCAGGATGTCCAGGGCCTCGGGCGAACCCGGCAGGATGGGCTGGACCGCCAGACCCTCCGGGGCCGGAGCGGACAGGTCCAGCAGACGGCCATCGACCTTGGCGGCCACCGCCTGCTTGGCGGCCTTGGCGTCGTCCTGGGCTATGCGTTCCTGGACTGTCATCACTGGCGACTCGGCTCCTTGGCCCGGGGCATAAGACAAAAACAACCCCTGCAACCCGTCCCCCAGCCCCTCCGGGGCGGCGGAGCCGAAACCGGCGGGCTATGGCGATGCGGGTCAGAGTGGTAGGCACGCCGGGATTTGAACCCGGGACCTCTACCGTGTCAGGGTAGCGCTCTCCCCCTGAGCTACGTGCCTGAAGTCGAAACCACCTTTTACCAGCGCCGCTCGGCACTGTCAAGGCGCGCGCCGCGACCGGACCGGCTTTGTTCGTTCGCCAGGCCGGGGGTTTGGCCTCGGCGGCGCGCGTGGGGCGGACTATTGGGTCTTGG
>JAIUYB010000386.1 GCA_020216625.1 Desulfarculus sp. | reverse complement strand
TGGCGGGCCAGCTCCAGGGCCGCGTTCATGCCGGCGATGCCGCCGCCGATGACCATGGCCTTGGGCAGGATGGAGAGCTTGGCCTCGCGCAAGGGCTCCAGCAGGCTGGCCTTGGCCACCGCCATGCGCACCTGGTCCTTGGCCCGTTCGGTGGCCTTCTCCGGCTCGTTGGCGTGGACCCAGGAGCCTTGGTTGCGGATGTTGGCCAGATCGAAGAGATACTTGTTGAGGCCGGCGGCCTTCAAGGTCTCTTGGAACAGGGGCTCGTGGGTGCGCGGCGAACAGGCCGCCACCACGATGCGGTTCAGACCCTGCTCCGCGATGACCTTGGCCATCTTGTCCTGGGTGTCCTGGGAGCAGGTGAACAGGTTGTTCTCGACATAGGTCACATTGGGCAGGGTGGCGGCGTAGTCCATGACCGCCTTGACATCCACCACCCCGGCGATGTTGATGCCGCAGGAGCAGACGAAGACGCCCACCCGGGGGGAGTCGCCCTTGACCTCGCGTTCGGGGATCACCGGCGGGGTGGTCACCTGGCTGCCCCGGGCCGCGGCCAGGCCGCCACCGGCGGCGCAGGCGGCCGCGGAGGCCTCCATGACCGAGAGCGGGATGTCCTTGGGACCGGCCAGGGCGCCGCAAACGAAGATGCCGGGGCGGCTGCTGGCCACCGGGGCGAAGGAGCCGGTGGAGACGAAGCCGGTCTGGCCCAGCTCCATGCCCAGGCGGCGGCAGAGCGCGGCCGTCTCCGGCTCCATCTCCAGGCCCTGGGAGAGAACCACCAGGTCGAACTCCTCGCTCTGGATCCGGCCCTGCTCGTCCACGTACTCCAGAAGCAGGCCCTGGTCAGGTAACTGGCTGATGGAGTGGATGCGGCTGCGCACGAAGCGCACGCCCTTCTTTTCGGCCTCCACGTAGGTGCGCTCGAAGTCCTTGCCGTAGGTGCGCATGTCCATGTAGAAGATCGCCGTGTCCAGCCCGTGGTGGCTGTGCTCCCGGGCGATGACGGCCTCCTTGATGGCGTACATGCAGCAGACCGCCGAGCAGTAGCCGTGGTCGCAGTTGTTGATGTCGCGGCTGCCCACGCACTGCAACCAGGCGATCTTCTTGGGCTCCATTTCGTCGCCCGGCCGCACCAGGTGGCCCATCCAGGGCCCGCTGGCCGAGAGGATGCGCTCGAACTCCAGGGCGGTGACCACGTTGGGATAGGCCGAGTAGGCGTACTGCACGAACCCGGAGGGATCGAAGGGCCGGAAGCCGGCGGCCACCACCACCGCGCCCACCTTGAGCTGGCGCTCGATGTCCACCTGGCTGAAGTCCACCGCGTTGGCCGGACAGAACTTCTCGCAGGCGCGGCACTTGCCCTTCTTGAAATAAAGGCAGTTCTCCTTGTCGATGGCGTATTTCAGGGGCACCGCCTGGGGATACTTGACATGGGCCGCCTTGCGGGTGTTGAGCCCCCGGTTGAATTCGTCGGCCACCTTCTTGGGGCACTTGCTGGCGCAGGCCCCGCAGGCGATGCACTTGCCCAGATCCACGTAGCGGGCCTTCTGCAAGAGCTTGGCCGTGAAGTCGCCGACCTCGCCGGTCACCTCCTGCAGCTCGGCCAGGGTGATCAACTCGATGTTGGGATGCCGCCCCGCCTCCACCAGTTTGGGGGAGAGGATGCACATCGAGCAGTCGTTGGTGGGGAAGGTCTTGTCCAATTGGGCCATGACCCCGCCGATGGCCGAGCTTTTCTCCACCAAGTAGACGTGATATCCCGAGTCGGCCAGGTCCAGCGACGCCTGGATGGCGGCGATGCCGCCGCCAACCACCATCACCGCGCCGATGGGTCCGCCAGCCTCAATCTTGGCCATGCCTTGCGCTCCTATTCTCTTGATGACTCCCAGCCCGTCGCGCTTCAGGCGGCGGCGCTGTCGGCGGCCGTCCCCCACAGCGGCCCCAAGGCCTGGATCCGCGCCGTGAAGTCGCGGCAGGTTTGGGCGAACTGGGGACCCATGGCCGATGAGTTGTAAAACATCTCCAGGCGCTGGGGATCGATGTCCAGCTGCTGGAGGATGGTCTTGACGTAGGCCACCCGCTTGGTGGCCTTGTAGTTGCCAGTGCGATAATGGCAGTCGTCCAGGAGGCATCCGGACAAGAACACCCCGTCCGCCCCTTCCTCGAAGGGCTTGAGCATGTGCAGCACGTCCACCCGACCGGTGCAGGGCACCCGCAGGATGCGCACCGCCGAGGGGTATTGCAGCCGCATGGCCCCGGCCAGATCGGCGGCGGCATAGGAGCACCACTGACAGCAGATGGCCAGGATCTTCGGTTCAAACGCCTCGGTCATCAGCCTGCCTCCCGGGTTGGATGTGTCGCAGCCAAGGCCGTCATCCGAGGCGGAGATCAACCCGGGAGACATGAAAAGGCGCTGGCATGTTCGCCAGACCCAACCCGGGCTGACACCAACCCGAGTCAGGCCGCCCCAACCAGCCCTACCCGAGCGGTTTCTTCCGCATGAACTCAGATGGAGCCAAAATGGACATCGATTAAAATTCGCACACCAAGCATCTTTGCTGACAAAATTAAAGGTGCTGCCATTTAAGTGGATAAACCGAAAGCCGTCAAATAGGTAATTGCAATTATTGAATGGCTGGCTGTTTTGCTAGACCGATATGCTTGGCTTGTGGAGTTGCGGAGGGATTGGTAAGCTTTTCGATGAATTATGTGTGAGACGCGCTGGCAATTAATCGCTTTGTCGCATGCGGTTAGTTGCCATTTGGTTGATGGTTTTTCCTGCTTTTTGCCTCCAATAAAACCAATAATTAAGTTTGATATCGATCGTTTTTTAGGATGGCGTGTACAGTGATGGTAGTCGCCTGACAGTCGCCCCCGGCTGGGTATCTGCTTTGGTGTAGATGCAAGCCGATACGCAGCGAATGGGTGGCGGACTGTCGAGCTAGCTTCTTGTCCTGAGGTTGGCTTGGCGCGCTCTGGCCTCAGCCCAGGGGGCGCAGCTCGATCTCCACCCGGCGGTTTTGCTGGCGGGCCATGGCGTCATGGTTGGGCACCCGGGGCTGCTGGTCGGCCAGGCCGCGGATGGTCAGCCGGCTTTCGTCCTGGCCCTGGGCGATCAGGGCGCGGGCCACGGCGGCGGCCCGGGCGGCGGAAAGCTCCCAGTTGCTGGCGAACTGGGGGGTGTTGATGGGCAGGTCGTCGGTGTGGCCGCTGACCACCACCGACATGTCGCGGCGCTGGGCCAGGACGGCGGCCAGACCGCCCAGTGTGCGCAGCATGGCCGGCTTGATCTCGGCCCGGCCCAGGTCGAAGGTGATGGACTCGGGCAGGCGCAGGACCAGGCGGTCGGACTGACGGTCGATCTCCAGGCCCTGGGCGGCGGACCCGGCGGCGGCCATCTGGTCCTGGACCTGACCCACCAGGCTGGCCAGGCTGGGCTCCTCCTGAGGGCGGAACTCGGGGGGCACCAGCTCGGAGGCGGTGACCAGGGACAACAGGCTGCGGTCCAGGAACAGGCCGCGCGACTG
>JAIUYB010000385.1 GCA_020216625.1 Desulfarculus sp. | reverse complement strand
ATAACTCGGCCGCCCGGGTCAGCATCTGGCGTTCGGCCGCGACATAACCGGGCAGGCGCAGGATGGCGGAGAGGAAATTGGCCTCAAGACGGCCGTGAAAGCCCACCAGGACGTTGTCCAGAGCGGAAAGTTCGCCAAACAGGCGGATGTTCTGGAAGGTGCGGGCCAGGCCCAGGCGGTTGACGCGGTGGGCCTTCTGCCCGGTTATCTCCTGGTCGCGATAGAAGACCCGGCCGGAGGTGGGGCGCACCGCCCCGGCCAGGAGGTTGAAGACGGTGGTCTTGCCCGCGCCGTTGGGACCGATCAGCCCCATGAGCTGACCCTGGCCCAGGACGAAGCTCAGGCCGTCCACCGCCACCAGGCCGCCGAAGCGGCAGGTGAGGCCGTCCACCCGCAACAGCTCCTGGTGGCTCACGCCCGTCCACCCCGCCGGCGGGCCAAGGCGATCAGCCAGCGCCAGGAGAACTCGTGTTTGCCCAGGATGCCCTGGCGGGCGAAGATCATGAAGGCCATCAGGATCAGGCTGAAGACCACCATCCGCATGCCCGGGATGCCGGGGATGGCCAGGCCGAGAATATTGAGGGGCTCCTCCACTACCCGCAGCCACTCCCCGCCGAAGGTGAAGAGCACCGCCGCCAGCACCGCGCCGGTGGTGGAGCCCAGACCGCCCACCACGATGATGATCAACAGGTTGAAGGTGAGGAAGAAGGTGAAAAGGCTGGGGCTGATGGTGGTGATGAGGTGGCCCAGCAGGCCGCCGGCCACGCCCTCGAAAAAGGCGCTGAGGGTGAAGGCCAGCATCTTGTGCCAGAAGGCGTTGATGCCCATGGCCTCGGCCGCGGCCTCGTCCTCGCGGATGGCCTTCAAGGCCCGGCCATAGGAGGAGTTGACCAGGCGCATCACCACGAAGAGCGTCAGCGCCGCCAGGCCCCAGGCCCACCAGATGTTGGTCAGGTGGGGAATGCCCTTGAGCCCCAGGGGGCCGTTGGTCACCGACTGGGCGTTGTTGGCGATGACCCGGATCACCTCGCCGAAGCCCAGGGTGACGATGGCCAGGTAGTCGCCCCGCACCCGGAAGACCGGGAAGCCCATCATGAAGGCCATCAGGGTGGTGACCAGACCGGCGATGATAAGGGCCAGCGGCAGGGAGAGGCTGACCACCGCGAAGGGCCAGACCAGCGGCTCCAGGATGAAGGTCATCTCCTTCTCGGCCGGAGAGAGCGTGAGCAGGGCGGTGACGTAGGCCCCGCAGGCCACGAAGGCGTTGGGCTCCAGGCTGAACTGGCCGGTGACGCCGTTGATCAGGTTGTAGCTGACCGCCAGCACCGCGAAAAGCCCGGCCAGGGTGGTCATGTGGACCACGTAGCCGCCGCCCTGGTGCTCGATCAGCCAGAGCAGGGCCGCCAGGCCCAAACAGCCCAGGATGGTCAGGCCGCTGTCCCGGCGGCGGCTTTCGGACTGGGCCGGCAGGGGGCCGGGGTCGAACCAGCGGGAAAGGCGGCTCATTCCGGCAACTCCTCGCCCATGATGCCGGTGGGCCGGAAGATGAGGATGCCGATCAGCAGGACAAAGGCCAGGGCGTCGCGGTACCCGGCCAACTCCGGCAGCCAGGCCACCAGCAGGATCTCGCACATGCCCAGCAGCAGGCCGCCCAAGAGCGCCCCGGTCACGTTGCCGATGCCGCCCAACACCGCGGCCACGAAGGCCTTGAGCCCGGGCAGGACGCCCATCAGGGGGTTGATCTGGGGGTACTTCATGGCCCAGAACACGCCCCCGGCCGCGGCCAGGGCCGAGCCCAGGGCGAAGGTGGCGGCCACCACCCGGTTGGTGTCGATGCCCATGAGCTGCACCGTGACCAGGTCGCGCGACAGCGCCCGCATGGCCATGCCCAAGCGGGTGCGGTGGATGATGAACAACAGGCCCGCCAGGATGAGCGCGGTGATGACCGGCACCCAGAGGGACAGGGAGAGGACGCGCAGATCGCCCCACTGCAGGATCTGGTTGAAGACCTCGGGCCGCTGGAAGGCCTTGGGCCGGCCGCCGAAGACCACCAGGCCCAGGTTCTCCAGGAGGAAGCTGACCCCGATGGCGGTGATCAGCGCGCTGATGCGCGGGGCCTGGCGCAGGGGGCGGTAGGCCCCCTGGTCGATGAGCACCCCCAACAGGGCGGTCAGGGCCATGGAGCCCATCAGGGCCGCCCACCAGGGCAGGCCGAACATGGTGGCCCCGAACCAGGCGAGATAGCAGCCCACCATCAGCACATCGCCATGGGCGAAGTTGATCAGGCGCAGGATGCCGTAGACCATGGTGTAGCCGATGGCGATCAGCGCGTAGAGGCTGCCCAGGGTCAGGCCGTTGATGATCTGCTGCAGGGCGTCCATGCGGGGCCGGTCTATCGCTCTCTTGGTTGAGGGACGCCCGGGGGCGCCGGTTGCGCGCGGCTATGGCTTGACCGTGGCCACGTATTGGAATTTACCATCCTTTACGCTCAGGATCACCGCCGGTTTGACCGCGTCGCGCCCCACGATGGTGGTGTCGCCGCAGACGCCGGAGTAATTCCGAGTGTCCTCCAGCGCCTTGACCATGGCCTCCGGGGCGGTGGAGCCGGCCCGGGTGATGGCGTCCAGCAGGATCAGGTAGGCGTCGTAGCCCAACGCGCCCAGCGCGTCCGGGGCCTTGGCGTAGACCTTGCGATACTCCTGGGTGTATTGGCGGCCGGCCTCGTTGCTGGCCCCCAGCTCGTCGAAGTGGGTGGTGAGGTACAGGCCCTCCACCGCCGGGCCGCCGATCTTGATGGTCTCGTCGGCCTGGGCGGCGTCGGCGCTGATGAAGGGCTGGGTCAGGCCCATCTCCCGGGCCTGACGGATGATCAGGGGCTCCTCCGGCAGGTAGCCGGGCAGGTAGATCACGTCGGGGTTCTGGGCCTTGATGGCCGCCAACTGCGGACCGAACTCCTGGTCGCCCTCGCTGTAGTTGGCGGTCAGGACGATCTTGCCGCCCTGTTCGCTGAAGCCCTTCTTGAAGAACGTGGCCAGGCCCACCGAGTAGTCGCGCCCCACGTCCAGGAGCACCGCCGCGGTCTTGGCCTTCAGGTTCTTCAGCGCGAAGCTGGCCGCCACCACGCCCTGGAAGGTGTCCACGAAACAGGTGCGGAAGACATAGCGCTTGCCCTGGGTGACCAGGGGATTGGTGCCCCAGGCGGTCAAGAGCGGCAGCTTGAACTTCTCCGCCACCGGGCCGGCGGCCAGGCACTCCGAGCTGGACAGCGGCCCCAGGATAGCCACCACCTTGTCATGCTGAATCAATCGGTTGGCGGCGTTGGCGGCCTCCACCCGGTCGCTGCGGGTGTCGGTGTAGAGCAGCTCCACCGGCCGGCCCAGGACCTGCTTGGTCTGGGCCTGGGCCAAGGCCACCCCATCGCGCATCATCTGGCCATAGGCGGCGGCCGGCCCGGTGACGGGGAGGAGGAAGCCGATCTTGATCGGCTCGGCCGCGCGGGCCGGGCCGATCAACGCCAGTAACAGACCAAAGGTCAGG
>JAIUYB010000384.1 GCA_020216625.1 Desulfarculus sp. | reverse complement strand
GGTCACCTCGCCGGAAGTCGGCTTGTACAAACCGAAAACGCAGTTGAAAAGCGTGGTCTTGCCCGCGCCGTTGGGGCCGATCACCGCCGTGATGGAGCCTTTCTCCACCGCCAGCGCAACCTGGTTCAAAGCCACCAGCCCCCCGAACACCATGGTCAAGTCTTTCACCGCGAAGAAGGACATGGCTGTGTGATGCCTGTTTTCTGGGGGGAACCCTTTTGGGGCCCCCAAATGGTTCCCCCCAGGCCCCCTCCTAAAAGGGCGAAGTTGTGTGTTGCCGTGGCCTTGCCCGCCAACCCGCCAAAGTTCTTTGGGGGGGCGCGGGGGACCCCTTTCTTGCGAAAAAGGGGCCCCCCGGCTCTGCCTACTTCACCGCGATCCAGTCGGACAGGCGCACGGCCTTGCCCATCTTTTCCTGCTTGCCGTCGGGGGTGGTCACATCGGCCTCGTCGCAGCGGGCGATGAAGACCTCGCGCATGCCCTGGCGTTCGCCGGGGCCGAAGGTGACGCGGCCCATGATGCCCTTGAAGTCCTTGAGGGTCTCCATGGCCTTGACGAAGCTGTCCACGTTCAGGTCCTTGCCGGCGCGCTTGATGCCCTCGACCATGGGCTCGACGAAGCCGAAGCCGGCGTAGAAGAACACCCCCCAGTGGTCGCTCTTCTTGTCGGCGAACTTGTCGAAGGCGGCCTTGTACTTGACCATCAGGGGAGAGTCGGAGTCGGGCAGTTCGGCGAAGTTGCCGAAGATGACGTCCTTCCACAGACCCTTGGTGATCTTGTGCATGAGGGGTGCGTCGGAGAGGGTGGAGCAGGCCACCCACTGGGGCTTGAAGCCCAGCTTGGCCGAGGCGCCCAGGAGGATGGCGGCGTGCTTGGGCAGCACCCACATGATCACCGCCTCGGCCCCGGCCTGCTTGAGCTTCATCACGTGGCTGGCCAGGTCGGTATCGGTGACCTCCACCGGGATCTCGGCCACCAACGACTTGCCCCGCGTCTTCATCTCCTGCTGAGCGCCCTCCAGGCCGCCCTTGCCGTAGTCGTCGTTCTGGTAGATGAAGCCTATCTTCTCCTTCTTCATGGTGAAGAGGATGTAGTTGGTGAGGATGGCCGCCTCGTCGGGATAGTTGGGGTAGACGGCGAAGATGGTCTTCTTGGGCGGGAAGGCCCAGTGGGTGCTGCCGGTGGCGGTGCCCACCCAGGGCACGTCGTTGGCGATGATGTCGGGCATCACCGCCATGCCGGGGCTGGTGCCCACGCCGGAGGCGAAGCCGAAGACGCCGACGTTCTCAAGGAGCTCCTTGACCACGGCCTTGGTGCGGTTGGGCTGGTAGCCGTCGTCGCGCAGGTAATACTCGATCTTGCGGCCGTTGATGCCGCCCTCGGAGTTGATCAGCTCGAAGTAGCAGCCGGTGCCCCGGGCCACGCTGCCCCACAGGGCGGCCGGTCCGGTCTGGGGACCCCATTGGCCGATCTTGATGGTGGTGTCGGTCACCCCCCGCACCGGAGCCGCCGCCGCCAGACCGGCCAGGGCCAACGCCAGGGCCAAGGCCAACGCCAGAATCAAGCCTTTACGCATGCCACCCTCCCTTTTTAAATCCCATGGGTTGCCCCCGGCGCCGGGGGTTGTTCACCGTCAGAGAGATGGTCACACCTTGCGCACGTAGTGCCTGGCGAACAGCCCGCTGGGCCGCAGGCACAAGATCACCACGATCACCGCGAAGGCCACCACGCTCTTGAACTCCACCGAGACATAGCCGCCAAAGAGGTTCTCGATGACGCCCAGCAGGAACCCGCCGCCCACCGCCCCCACCAGGCTGGTCATGCCGCCCAGGACGGCGGCCGAGAAGCCCTTGAGCTGGGGGGTCCACATCAGGTTGGGATCCAGGGTGTCCACCGGGGCGATCATGAAGGCCGCCGCCGCCCCCACCACCGAGCTGATGCCCCAGGTGAGCATCAGGATGCGGTTGACCCGGATGCCCATCAGGCGGGCGGCCATCTCGTTCTGCTGGGTGGCCTTCATGGCCACTCCGGCCTTGGTGTAACGGAAGAAAAGGAACAGGAGCAGCATCAGGGACAACGCCACCGCCAGGGTGACCAGGTTGAGGTCGCTGATCACCACCGCGCCGAGCTCGTGGGTGTCGAAATCACTGACCGGGAAGGGGAAGTCCTTCTGATCGCTGCCCCACTTCCAGGAGGCCAGGCCGTAGAGGATCATCTCCAGGCCCAGGGTGATGATGATCAGCCCCAGGACGTTGGGCTCCTTGGCCCGGCGCAGGAAGGCGAACTCCAGGAAGGCCCCCAGGGCGAAGGCGAAGGCCAGGGCCAGGGCGAAGGCGGCCGGGAAGCCCAGGTTGTTCTCGGTCAACAGGGTGAAGGCCACGAAGGCGCTGAGCATGGCCATGTCGCCCTGGGCGAAGTTGAGCACCTCGCTGGTCTTGTAGATGATGACCATGGCCAGCGCCATCAGGGCGTAGGTGGCGCCGATGGCGATGCCGGAGACGATCAGCTGAAAGAACATGGTCGGGTCACCTCGCGTTTGCGGGAATCAGAACGGCCAGGTGCGCCAGTAGAGCTTGGTTCTTATCCAGATGCCGTAGAGCCCCAGGGGCTCGAAGATGATGATCAGCACCATGATCAGGCCGAAGACCACGTACTGGACGTTGGGCAGGCCGCTCTCGGTGAAAAACCGGGTGCTGATCTCCATGAGCAGCGGCCCCAGCACCGGCAGACTGCCGATGCTGGCCAGCTCGATCTGGAGATAGGAGATGAGGATGGCTCCCAGCACCGAGCCCAGGATGGAGCCCAGACCGCCCACCACCACCATGGCCAGGAACAGGATGCTGACCATGATGTTGAAGGTGTGGGGGGCGATGAAGCCCAGCACGAAGGCCATCAGGCCTCCCCCCACGCCGGTGTAGAAGGCGCTGATGGCAAAGGCCAGGGTCTTGTAGTAGGTGAGGTTGACGCCGATGCAACTGGCGGCGATGTCGCTGTCGCGAATGGCCACGAAGGCCCGTCCCACCCGGGTGCGGGTGAGATTGCGCAAGGCCCAGGCCAGAACCACGCAAACCGGCATGATGACGGCATAGCGGGCGGCGTCGTTGTCGATGGCCAGGCCGAAGACGGTCAGGGGTGGGGCCTGGAGGCCCATGTGGCCGCCGAAGGCCTCCAGGCGGCCCAGGATCTGGGTGATGGTCAGGCCGAAGCCCAGGGTGGCGATGGCCAGATAGGGACCCTCCAGGCGCAGGGCCGGCAGACCCAGGAGAAAGCCGAAGCCGGCGCTGATCAGCCCGGCCAGGGGCAGGGCCAGCCAGAAGGGCAGCCCGGCCAGGGTCATCAGACCCAGGGTGGCGTAGGCCCCGATGGCGAAGAATCCGGCGTGGCCCAGGCTGATCTGGCCGGTGTAGCCGATCAAGAGGTTGAGCCCCAGGGCCACGATGACGTGGATGGCCATCAGGTTGAGGGTGTAGAGCAGGTAGTTGCTGGCCAAGAAGGGCAGCGCCGTCAACGCGGCCAGCAACAGCAGCAGCCAAAAAACCTGG
>JAIUYB010000383.1 GCA_020216625.1 Desulfarculus sp. | reverse complement strand
CATGGCGGTGGCCTTGATGGTGCTCTCGGTGGCCTGCGCCGCCCCGCGCCAGGTGAGCCGACGCTGGAAGGCGGCCAGGATCGCCGCGCCGGCCGCGCCCACGCCGGCGGCCTCGGTGGGGGCGGCGATGCCGGTGAAGATGGTGCCCAGCACCAGGAAGATCAGGATGCCGGGACCGGAGAGGCGGCCCAGGAGCCTGATTCGTCCGGCCAGGGGCATGCGCTCCTCCTTGGGCACCGGCGGGCCCAGCTCCGGGCGCAGGTAGCAACGGATGGAGACGTAGATCACATAGAAGCTGGCCAGCAAAAAGCCGGGCATGAAGGCCCCGGCGTAGAGCCGGCCGATGGAGGAGTTGTCCACCATGCCGTAGACGATGAGCATGACGCTGGGCGGGATCAGAATGCCCAGGGTGCCGCCGGCCAGGATGGACCCGGCGGCGATGTACTTGTCATAGCCGCGCTTGAGCATCTGGGGGAAGGCGATGACGCCCATGGTCACCTCGCTGGCCCCGATCACCCCGCACATGGCCGCCATCAGGGTGCAGGCCGCGATGGTGGCGGTGGCCACGCCTCCCTTCAAGGCCCCCAGCCATTGATATACCGTCTCGTAGATGTCCTCGATCACCCCGGAGCGCTCCAGGATCGAGGCCATCAGGATGAACAGCGGGATCGAGGCCAACAGATAGTTGGTCATCAGGCCGAAGATGCGGGTGGAGACCAGGTTCACCGCCGAGGGGCCCTGCAGCAGGGCGGTGAAGATGATGCCCACCGATCCGCAGGCGAAAGCCACCGGCAGGCCCAGGGCCAACAGGCCCAAAAGGGAGCCGAACATCAGCAGGGTGATGGTCTCGATGCTCATTTCGCCCACTCCTCGCCGGTGAAGGCCAGCTTGAGGTCCCGGATCAGCCAGACCACGCCCTGCAGCAACAGCATCGCCGCGCCCAGGGGCATCATGAACTTGATGGGATACAGGGGCGGAGCCCAGTCGGTCAGGGAGACCTCGCCGATGATGTCGGCGCCAAAAAGGGTGCCGCCGCCGTACATGTTCTGGCTGCTCCAATAGAAGGTCCAGCTGGTGTAGAACATCACCCCCGCGAACAGGAAGAAGAAGACCGAGGAGATGCAGTCCAGAATGGCCTTGCCCCGGGGCGCGCAACGGGAATAGAGCACGTCGACCCGGACGTGGGCGCGGTGATAGTGGGCGTAGCCGCCGGCCAGGACGTAGGAGGCGGCGAAGAGCAGGGTCATCAGTTCATGACCCCAGTTGGTGGGCATGCCAAAGACATAGCGGGCCACCACCTCGAAGGTGATGACGGTCACCGCCAGCATGATCAGCCCCACGTTGATCTTGCCCAGGAAGATGTTGGTCTTGTCCACCATGACCATGAATTTTTTGAGCCAATTCATCTCGCACCTCTCCCCCTGCCGTTGGTGGTGGGTCCGGGTGTGCTTGAATCTGCGCGCAGGAGAAAGCCAAGAATCCCAAGGATCCCGCGCCGCGCGGTTCGGCCCCCGCCTCCGGAGCCTTTGCCGGGAGCGGGCGGGGAGGCCGCCCTCCCCGCCCCGCCAGCCCGGCTAGAACTCCAGCTTCTTGCCGTTGACGTCCACCATGTCGGCGTCGGTGACGTAACCCACCTTCACCGACTTCATGTAGTCCAACTGAGACTTGAAGGCCTTCATGGCCAAGGGGTGTTTCTTGGCCCACTTGACCCACATCTCGGGGGCGAATTTGCGGAACTTGGCGATGTCCTCCTCCTTGAGGCGGATCACCTCCACGCCCTGGGCCTTGAATTTGTCGAAAGCCACGATGTCGGCGGCCTGGACGGCGGTGTACTGGTCATAGGAGTGCTTGTAGACCGCGGCCTCGATCAGCTGCTGGAAGTGCTTGGGGATTTTGTTCCAGACATTGGTGTTGATCGATATGCTCATCAAGTCCACCGGCTGGTGGAGGCAGGGGGTGCTGGGCGGGCCCATGATGATGTATTTGGCGATCTCGCCGAAGCCCAGGTTGTAGTTGATGGCCGCGCCCACGAAGTCGGCGCCGTCGATGACGCCCTTCTCCAGGGCGGGGTAGACCTCGCCGCCGGGCAAGAGCACGGTGGAGACGCCGGCGGCCCGGTAGATGTCGGCGATGATGCCACCGGGATAGCGGATCTTCTTGCCCTTGAAGTCCTCGAAGGAGCGGATCGGCACCTTGGAGTGGATCAGGTTGTCGTCGTGCTGGATGGGTCCGATCCAGTACATGTTGTGTTCGCCATAGGCCTGGCGGGCGATGTCGATGCCGCCCAGGGCGCGGTACCAGGTTTCCCACTGGTCCGGCCGGTCCATGCCGAACGGGTAGGAGGACAGGAAGGTGGCGGCGGGAATCTTGCCCGGCCAGTAGACGTCGAAGCAGTGCATGGCGTCGAAGACTCCGGCCTTGACCGCGTCGAACATCTCGAAGGTGCCCACGATGGCCCCGGCCGGGAAGCCCTCGAAGACGACCTTGTTCTCGGTCATGTCGCCGACCATCTGGCAGAACTCCTTGAACTTGGTGAAGCCCAAGGTGCCCGCGTCCCAGGCGGTCTGGATTTTGATCTTGATCGTCTCGGCGGCATGAGCCCGCATCACGGCGGGGAAGCCCATGGCGCCAGCGGCTCCCGCCACGGCGGCGGCCTTAAGGAAGTTACGGCGTGAAGTCTTGGGTTTGGCGCTGGTGGTCTCCTGCTTGTCCCTCCCCGGCATGATTTCCTCCTTGCTTAGGTGGGTGGGTGAAGGCGGGCACGCCCGCCCCTTGAAACCGTCCTCATAGACTGTTTCTCGCCTTGGGCTAGATTGGAGTGGTCGCGCCGGATGATGAATCTAGTTGAGGGGCTAGCCCGGAACCAAGCGGCTACTCGTCGGGGAAGGTCTTGTCGAACCCCTTGATGCCGCCATAGATCAGGAAACAGATGAGCGCCAGGACGACGCCGCCGCAGATGAACAAGGTCACGTTGGGCCAGAGCACGAACATGGCTTCTCCTTGTCTGGAGTGTCCTCGCCGATGCCTTTTTGTTCTTCTCCTTTGCGGGGGCAAGCGCGGCGAGGCCCCCATCGCCCCGCCAGCGCCATTATAGAGTTAATATCCTAGCCGGTTACGCTCTTTTTCTTGCTGGCGATGGTGGCCGCCTTGTCCCGGCGGTCGTCCACCTTCAGCTCGATGACCACCCGCTTGGCCCCTTCGGCCAGGTGGGCGGCGTGCACCTTCTTGACCAGCTCGAACAGGGCGTCCAGGTCCGGCACCTCGATGGTGGTGGACATGCCGCCGACCTCGTAGGTATAGCCCGACTCGGCCACCACCGACACGCCTTTTTTGACGAAGCGCCCCAGGCTGGTGCCCTCGCCCAGGGGATAAACCGACAAAGATGCGATCATGGCGCTCCTTTCGCTTGCCCGTCCGGTGGGCTCGCTGTCACGCGCCCGCCGACGGGTCCCATCATTCCATGGCCATGGTGACGAGCTGGGTGAGGTCCATGACCTGGAGGTCGACGTTTTGGCGGCGGGCGCGGGTGGCGATGGTGCGCAG
>JAIUYB010000382.1 GCA_020216625.1 Desulfarculus sp. | reverse complement strand
GGTCCAGTCTCGCCGGCGATTGACAGTCCGGTTGAGCAAGGGTAGAAGGGGGAAGGGGCTGGTTCGGCCCCAAAGGAGTAGCATGCCCTTCTCCCGCCAACAGACCCGGGCCATCCGCCTGGGCGCGGTGCCCATCGGCCACGGCGCGCCGGTGGCGGTGCAGTCCATGACCAGCACCGACACCCGCGACGTGGCCGCCACCTTGGGCCAAATCCAGCGCCTGGCCGCGGCCGGCTGCGAGATCGTCCGCTGCGCGGTGCCGGACGAGGAGGCCGCCGAGGCCTTCAAAGCCATCACCAGCGCCAGCCCCTTGCCGGTGGTGGCCGACATCCACTTCGACGCATCCCTGGCCGTGCGCGCGGTGGAAAACGGCGCGGCGGGCCTGCGCATCAACCCCGGCAACATCGGCGGCGAGAGCGCGGTGCGCCGGGTGGTGGACGCGGCCCGGGCCCACGGCGCGCCGATCCGGGTGGGGGCCAACTCCGGCAGCCTGCCCCAGGACCTGCGCGAGAAGTTCGGCGGCCCCTGCCCAGAGGCCATCGTGGATGCCGCCCTGCGCCAGGTGCGGATGTTGGAGGCCCTGGGCTTCGACCAGATCAAGGTCAGCCTGAAATCCAGCAGCGTGCTGGACACCATCGCCGCCTACCGGGCCTTCGCCGCGGTCAGCGATCATCCCCTGCACCTGGGCGTGACCGAGGCCGGCGGCCTACTGGCCGGCACGGTCAAGAGCAGTGTCGGCATCGGCGCGCTGCTTTTGGATGGCATCGGCGACACCCTGCGGGTGAGCCTGACCGCCGACCCGGTGCGCGAGGTGGAGGTGGCCTGGCATTTGCTCAGTGCCTGCGGCCTGCGCCGGCGGGGCGTGGAAATCATCTCCTGCCCCACCTGCGGCCGCACCGAGATCGACCTGCTGAGCCTCTTGGAAAAAGCCGAGGCCGCGCTGGCCGCCATCAAGGCCCCCCTGACCGTGGCCATCATGGGCTGCGTGGTCAACGGACCCGGCGAGGCCACCCACGCCGACGTGGGCCTGGCCGGGGGCCGGGGCCAGGGGGTGATCTTCGCCCAGGGCCAAGTGATCAAGAAGGTCCCCGAGGCCGACCTGCTGGAGGCCTTCATGGCCCAGGTGCGCCGGGCCGAGGAAGAATATTTTAGGCGACAACCAACCGAGGACCGCACATGAGATTCTCCCGCACCCTGATCCCCACCCTGAAGGAAACCCCGGCCGAGGCCGAGGTGGTCAGCCACCAGCTGATGCTGCGGGCCGGCTACATCCGCAAGCTGGCCGCCGGCATCTACACCTGGCTGCCCCTGGGCTGGCGGGTGCTGCGCAAGGTCGAGCGCATCGTGCGCCAGGAGATGGACCGGGCCGGGGCCCAGGAGATCCTGATGCCCGGGGTGCAGCCAGCCGAGCTGTGGCGGGAGTCGGGCCGCTGGGACTTTTACGGCAAGGAGCTGTTGCGCTTCAAGGACCGCCACGATCACGAGTTCTGCCTGGCCCCCACCCACGAGGAGGTGGTCACCGACCTGATCCGGCGCGAGGTGCGCTCCTACCGCGACCTGCCGCTGAACCTCTACCAGATCCAGACCAAGTTCCGCGACGAGATCCGCCCTCGCTTCGGGGTGATGCGCGCCCGCGAGTTCCTGATGAAGGACGCCTACTCCTTTGACGTGGACGAGGCGGCCAGCATCGAAAGCTACGAAACCATGCGCCGGGCCTACCGGGCCATCTTCGACCGCCTGGGCCTGAAGTACAGCATGGTCGAGGCCGATTCCGGGGCCATCGGCGGCTCCTACAGCCACGAGTTCATGGTCCTGGCCGCCACCGGCGAGGACGACATCGTCTCCTGCGCGCAATGCGACTACGCCGCCAACCTGGAGAAGGCGGCGGCCGCCGCGCCGGCGGGCGAGCCGGCCACGCCCTCCCGCGCTCTCGAGGCGGTCAACACCCCCGGGACCCACACCGTGCAGCAGGTGGCCGAGTTCCTGGAGGTGCAGCCCAACCAGGTGGCCAAGACCCTGATCTACCTCGCCGACGGCCAGCCGGTGGCGGCGGTGGTGCGCGGCGACCGCGAGTTGAACGAGGTCAAGCTCAAGAACCTGGTGGGCGCGGCCGAGGTCTTTTTGGCCGACCCGGAGACGATCCAGAAGGTCACTGGCGGCCCCCTGGGCTTCTCCGGCCCGGTGGGGCTGGGCATCCCGGTCTTCGTGGACCAAGAGCTTTATCTGGAGCCGGCGCTGGTGGCCGGGGCCAACGCGCTGGACACCCACCTGGTGGGGCTCAACCTCGGCCGCGACGTGCCCCAGGCGGTGAGAGCCGACCTGCGCAACGCCGCCCCCGGCGACCCCTGCCCCCGCTGCGGCGGTGAGCTGACCTTCGCCCGGGGCATCGAGGTGGGGCACATCTTCCGCCTGGGCACCAAGTACAGCCAGGCCCTGGGGGCGACCTTCCTGGACGCCGAGGGCGCCACCCAGACCATCATCATGGGTTGCTATGGCATCGGCGTCAGCCGCATCGTGGCCGCGGCCATCGAGCAGGGCCACGACGACAACGGCATGATCCTGCCCTTGGCCATCGCGCCCTTCTCGGTGGCGGTGCTGCCCATGGCCGCCAGCGGCCCGGCGGCCGAGACGGCGCAACGGCTCTACGGCGAACTCCTGGCCGCCGGCGTGGACGCCATCATCGACGACCGCGACCTGCGCCCGGGAGTCAAGTTCAAGGACGGTGACCTGATCGGCATCCCCCTGCGCCTGGTGGTGGGCGAGAAGGGCCTCAAGAACGGCCAGGTGGAGATCAAGCACCGCGCCGGCGGCGAGGTGGAGATGGTGGCGGTGGATCAGGCCGTGGCCCGGCTGGCGGAGCTGGTTGCCCAGGGCGGCGGCCTGGCCCTGTGAGCAATGCCATGAAGCGGGCGCTGTTGGTCATCGACGTGCAAGGCGAGTATTTCACTGGCCTCTTGCCGGTGACCCACCCGCCGGGCAGCCTAGACAACCTTCTGCGGGTGATGGACGCGGCCCAGGCCCACGCCATCCCGGTGGTGGTGGTCCAGCACGGCTCCCTCCAACCCGACGCCCCGGCCTTTCGACCCGGCGGCCCGGGCTGGGAGCTGCACCCGCAGGTGGCCCGCCGGCCCCGCGACCTGCTCTTGCCCAAAAACCTGCCCGGCAGCTTCACCAACACCGGGCTGGAAGCCTGGCTGCGGGAGCGTGGGGTGGAAACAGTGGTGATCTGCGGCTACATGACCCAGATGTGCTGCGACACCACCGCTCGCCAGGCATTCCACCTGGGCTTCGGGGTGGAATTTCTCTCCGACGCCACCGGCACCCTGGGCATCGCCAACGCCGCCGGGGCGGTGACGGCCGAGGAGCTGCACCGGGCGATCCTGGTCACCCAGGCCATGCGCTTTTCCAGCGTGATGAACAGCCAAACCTGGCTGGAGGGGCTGGACTAGCCCCCCGGTCGGAATGAAATTAAGGCGGTGCGCCGATCATGGTGCGCATCAACGAAATCATCGACGCCATCAAGGAATACCACCCCCAGGCCGACGTGGGCGCGGTGATGAA
>JAIUYB010000381.1 GCA_020216625.1 Desulfarculus sp. | reverse complement strand
GGCTCCGGGCCGAGGCGCGCCGGCGGGGGAGGGGATGGCTTTGCCTGGGAAGAGGGACGGGGGTTGACCAGTCTACCCCCAGACCCTAGCCGGCCGGCGGCCACATCTTGCCCGGGTTGAGCAGGTTCTTGGGATCAAAGGTCTTTTTCAGCCCACGCATCAATTCCAGGGCCACGGGGTCGGTTTCAGAGGTGACAAAGCCCATCTTGCTGATGCCGATGCCATGCTCACCGGAGAGGCTGCCCCCCAGGGCAAGGGTGTGGGCGAAGACGTCGCTGCGGGCCTGGATGGCCTTGTCCAACTGGTCGGGGTCGGACTGGTCGCACATGATGTTGACGTGGATGTTGCCGTCGCCGGCATGGCCAAAGGCGACCACCGTCACCTGGCGCTGCTTGGCTATCTCTTTGAGACGCCGCACCATTTCCGGCAGTTTCCCCAGGGGAACCACGATGTCCTCGTTGATCTTGTAGGGGCCCATCTGATAGGTGGCTGGGCCGGCCGCCCGCCGGGCCCGCCACAGTTCCTCGGCCTCGGCCTTGTCCCGGGCCAGGCGCACCGGATCTCCCCCGGCCTGGCGCAGCAGCGCGGCCACGTCCCTGCCCTGGCGCTGAACCACCTCCGGCGGGCCGTCCACGTCCACCAGGAGCATGGCCGCCGCGCCCACTGGCAGGCCGATGTGGGCGTAGTTTTCCACGATGCGGATGGTGTCGTCGTCCATGAATTCGATGGCGGTGGGCACGATGCCGCTGGCCAGCAGGTCCCCCACTCCCCGGGCGGCGTCATCCAGGCGGGCGAAGACCGCGCTGATGGTGGTTTTGGCTTCGGGCAGGGGCTTGAGGCGCAGGATGATCTCCACGATCACCGCCAGGGTGCCCTCGCTGCCCACCAGCAGACGGGTCAGGTCGTAGCCCACCACCGACTTGATGGTGCGCGAACCGGTGTGGAACACGCGGCCGTCCATCAATACCGCCGTCAGACCCATGACATAGTCGCGGGTGACGCCGTACTTGACCGCCCGCAGGCCACCGGCGTTCTCGGCCACGTTGCCGCCGAGACTGGAAAATCCGGTGCTGGCCGGGTCCGGGGGGTAGAACAGCCCCAGTTTTTCGGCCGCGGCCTGGAGATCGCCGGTGACCACCCCGGGTTGGACCACCGCCACCTGGTCGGCGGGATCGATCTCGATGATCCGGTTCAGTCCGGCCATATCCAGGACTATGCCACCGGTCACGGCCAGGGCCCCGCCGGTCAGACCCGAGCCCGCTCCCCGGGGGACCACCGGCACCCCGTGGGCCGAGCAGGTGGCCAGCACCCGGCTGATCTGGGCGGTGTCCACCGCCCGCACCACCGCCTCGGGCGGAAATTGCTTGCCGGTGGCGTCGCTGGCGAAGATCAGGCGCTGGTCGAAACCGGTATGAAAGTTTTCCGGGCCGGCCGCCAGGGCCAGGGCCCGCCGCACCGCGGCGTCCATGCTGCCTCCCAAGGGAAAGCTGCCGGGGGACTGGCGCGGCGCGGGCCCAGGAAGGGGGAGGTCGGCCGCGTGCGCGATCCGGCTCGGAGGCCCCCCGGAGCCGCCGAACCCGGCCAACACTTTACCGCCCACCGCCCTCCGCGGCCAGGCCCCCAGACCTCATCGGGCCCCGGGGGCTTGCCTGGCGCACGGCGCGGGTCTATATCAATAATCACGGCCCGCAACCACCCGATCCGGAGAACGCGCCATGAGCCCCGACGACCTGTCCGCCTTCATGCCCGCCGGCTGGACCGGCAAGCTGCCACCCTGCCTGATCCAGGTCAGCCCCGAGGGCGAGCTTTCCACCAACGGCGCGCCCCTGATCCACCCCGGGATCCTGGAGCTGATCTTCGCCTCGGTCCACCTGGAGGACGGCATCTATCTCCTGCGGGTGGGCAAACAAGAGTGCCAGTTGGAGGTGGCCGACACCTTCTTCGTGGTCAGGAGCGTCTCCCTGGGGCCGGAGGGCGCGACCCTGACTCTCAACGACGGGTCCACCGAGGCCCTGGACCCTTCCGGGGTCTGGTTGGGGGAGAGCGGGGCGCTCTACTGCCGGGTCAAGGGTGGCTCCTTCCCGGCCCGTTTCAACCGCCAGGCCCACTACCAGATCGCCCAGGCCATCGTGGAGTCCGGGGAGGGCTTCGCCCTGCGCCTGGACGGCCGGGACCACGCCATCGCCAGCGCCCCGCCGGCCTGAGGCGAGGTCGTTAAAAAAAAGTCTCATGCTCCGCCTCACGGCGGCCGATAAGCATCCGTGGGAGGGGTGGTCGCCCGCCCCTCCCCGGCAAAAAGCGCTGCTCAACCATCCTCCCTTCCTGGCAAATCTTGCCTCCAGGCCGCTGTCACCGCCAAGATTCCGATTTATATCTCATTGTAATTAATGATTTTTAGCTAATCATCCCCAACTGGCATCGCCCTTGCTTCCCTGGCGGTCAGACCTGATTGCTCATGGAGGAGCAAGTGAGTACGACCGCGGTGAACCTCGATGCCAGCGCCTACCTGTCCAACCTGCTGAGCTCGGTCCGCAAGGGCGCCAACGCCAGCGGCTTCGATGAGCTGCTGGCCAATCTGACCAACACGGTCAAGACGCAGACCGCCCAGGCCAGCAATCAAGCCAGCCAGACCAGCGGCTTCGCCTCCACCAGCGCCAAGTCCGATTCCACCGCCACCGTCACCACGCCCATCGAACAATTCAAGCAGGCCCTGACCAACACCGGACAGCCGGTGGAGAAGATGACCCTGTCCTACAACGACCGGGAAAAGCTGCAAAAAGTGTTGGAAGAATCGGGCTATAGCGCCGAGGACGCCAAGCAGATCATCGAACGGGCCAAGGACGACAAAGGCGACATCAACCTGGGTCGGGTCTTCGCCCTGTTGCCGCAATACATCCCCCTGCAGGGGCCGACTCTGACCCTGAATCCCGAGGACACCTCCTTGCTGGTGCAGGTGCTCAAGGATCTGGGCCTGACCCAGGAGCAGATCAGCACCTTCATGGACAAGCAGGTAACCACCAGCGATGGCAAGATCCAGATTCGCGGCCTGCCCGAACTCTTGGCCCAGACCGATGGGTCGAACCGGCAGGTGGACCGCAAGGTCTTGACCGATCTGCTCTCCCGCCTGGGACTGGGCCAGAAGGAGATCGAATCCCTGCTGGCCAAGTCCACCGACAGCGCCGGCAAGACCAGCCCCGCGGCGATGTTGGCGGTACTGACCGTGGCCGCCCAGAACCAGGACCAGGGGGTGGGCCAGGCCCTGCGGGAAATGGCCAACCGGGTCAAGACCGGCGATCAGGACCAGGCCGACGCGGTGGACAAGCTGCGGGCCCAGGTCAACCAGGCCCTGGACAAGATTCAGCAGAAGACCGAGGCGCAGACCCAGCGGCAGGTCCAGGCCTGGGACAAGGCCCTGGAGCAGGCCAAGGGCGCGTTACAGGAGGCCGGAGGGGCCGCCCTGGGCAAGACCGCCGCCGCCACCCTGCCTGGCCTGGAGACCAATCCCGAGGGCGTCCCCCAGGTGGCCAAGGCCGCCTTGACCGCCTCGGCGCCCAGGGCGGCCTTGGCCA
>JAIUYB010000380.1 GCA_020216625.1 Desulfarculus sp. | reverse complement strand
GGTGTTGCACGCGGCGCAGACCCTGGCCGTGGTGCTGGTGGTGCGCGACCATCCCGCCGGTGGGGCCCTGACCGAGATAAAGCGTCGCAACCCCCTAAGCGGCCTGGGCCAGGTGCTCCTGCGCCCGGCCTGGTGGGTGATCAACCTGGGCACCTTCTTCCGCTACGGCTGCTTCGCGGCCCTGATGGGCCTCTGGGCCGGGCCGTTTTTGATCTACGGCCTGGGCTGGGACAAGATCGCCACCGGCAACGCCCTGTTGACCCTGACCCTGGCCCACATCATCGGCCTGCCGCTGACCGGCAACCTCAGCGACCGCTGGCTGGAGAGCCGCAAGAAGATCATCCTGCCCGGGCTCCTGGCCTCGGCCGGCCTGACCTGGTTGTTGACCACCCTGCCCCACGGCGCGCCCTGGTGGCAGGTCCATGGCCTGTTCGCTCTCATCGGCCTGTGCTCCTCCCCAGGCCAGATCATGTACGCCCATATCAAGGAGCTGGTGCCCAGGCCGGTGCAGGGCACCGCCATGACCGGCATCAACCTGTTCACCATGCTGGGTCCGGCGGTGGTGATGCAGGCCGCCGGCTGGCTGGTGGCCGGCCGACCCCAGGAGCTGACCCACCCCGAGGCCTTCGCCCCGGCTTGGTGGTTCATGGCCGCCGGACTGGCCCTGGCCGCCCTGGCCTACGCCTTTTTGCCCGACTCCCGGCCCCAGGCCGCGCCGCCGGACGAGGGGGGCGGCGATTGACGCCAACCCCACGGGCTGGTATGGTTTTGCTGAATTCAGGAACCTGGGCAAGAGCTTCGCGGCGGACATCCGAAACTGACCGGAAGTCGGCGGCAAAGCGGAGCGGACCACGGGCGCGCCGGGAAAAGAGGGCGGGCATGGCCGAGGTGATCGACCTTAACCTGCGCCACAAGCACCAGCGCAAAAAGCTGGAAAACCAGGCCAAGCAGCGAGCCGCGGCCGTGGCCAGCGCCCTGAGTTGCGGTCTCTGCCCCCGGCGCTGCGCCCACTGCGGCATGGCCATCGAGACTCCGGTGATCCCCCCGCCCGAGGCCCCCTACCCCTTCTGCGGCCCCTGCCTGGAGGAATACCAGGCATTTCGGCGGCTAGAGAACGGCCAAGGCGAGCCCGAGGCCTATTGGCACAGCCCGCGCTGGGCCGAGATGTGGCGCTACTGGCTCAAGCATATGAAAGCCTGTGACGAATTCCGCAGCTCGGCCGAGTTCCTACGCCTCATGCGCGAGCACCAGGAGCAGTCCTAGGGGCCGGAAGCCCCGGTTTTGGGAGGTTTGACATGATCGGCGGCATCGGATTGCCCGAGCTTTTGATTATCCTGGTCATCGTGCTTTTGATCTTTGGCGCCAACAAGCTGCCCCAGATCGGCCAAAACGTGGGCAAAGCCATCAAGAACTTCAAGGGCAGCGTGGCCGAGGACAAGATCGAGGACCAAGGCGCCCGCACCGAGAAGATCGAGGAACAGGCCAAGCGCGAGAAAACCGAGGCCTGATCGCCGGCCGTGGGGGTTCCCGGCGGCGAGAATCACCCGCACGAGGTGGTTGACGCCCGTCGGGGGCGATGGTACATATGGCCAGGGTCCCGGCGGGGTTGCCGGAAGAGGCCCCACGGGATGCCCCCACCGGCCGCCTGAGGCGTCCGCGGAGGGATGGCCGAGTGGTTTAAGGCGGCGGTCTTGAAAACCGCTGACCGCAAGGTCCGTGGGTTCGAATCCTACTCCCTCCGCCACCACAACATGCTGTTCCGGCTATCGCGGAGAGATGACCGAGAGGCCGAAGGTGCTCGCCTGCTAAGCGAGTGTAGGGCCATAAAGCTCTACCGAGGGTTCGAATCCCTCTCTCTCCGCCACTTCACCTGCCCCTGAATCTCCAACCAGCCAAACTCGCGCCCGGGACCGATCCCTCCCGCCCAAGGTGGTCTGGGCGCCGGACCGGTGTTCCGGCCAGCCAAACGGCCGTTCACGTCGAACGGACGGTTTCGCGCCCTCCTGGGCGTGATTGTGCCTGCGGGAGATGTCGGTGATTGACCGTGACTCGGGGTGAAGCCGGCCCGCGGGGCTCAAGCTTACGGGTCCAAGGCGGCTTGGCGGCCCCCCCAAAAAAACGAAACGGCCCTGATCGCAGGGCCGGTTTCGTGGGGCGACTACCGCCCCCAAGCGCAAACTTGGGACCGGGGGGTAGGCATTGACGGCGTTGAAAGGTTTCGCGCACCGCCTTATTTATTTAGTTTGACAATACCACTCGCATTCCGCAACCCCCATATTCAAAAAAACTTGCCCCTGCTTCCGCCCCCATTGTCCGGCGGGGTGGTCTTTTGCGCTGGGGGATGGTCGCTCCCGCCCGCCTCCCGGGTGGCCCGACCCGAAACCACCGGGGTGACGACCTATAGGTAAATTGTACCTGATATTGGATGAGTTACGAAACGGCCACGCCCGCCCGCCCCTCCGCGTCCTCCCAACCACGCCCCTTGGTGAGGCATCACTCGCAAAATATCAGAAGGGGAGCAAACCGGCGTCGAGATAGTCACAGCTCGCGGAAGGACAAATATATCTATCGGAAAAAGCTATCGGTTGATCAAATGCGGCCTGGGCTCATCGACCTGACTAAATTCCCGCGCTCCACGCTTACATCGCGGCCGAAAATCGGTCCCAACCCCTACGGTCCGTTCAAAGCCGGTCGTCCGCAGCGGCGGGGTTGACCCATGGCGTGCCTCAGCCCAGTTCGTAGCTGGTGATGCCAAAGGTCTGGGCCAGGGGCAGGGGCCAGGTCCCGCCCAGGTACATCCGGGCGGTCTCGAAGACCATGTTCATGCCCAACTCCTCGGCCAGGGCCAGGGCCGCCGGGTTGGCCTCGGGCAGGTCCAGAAAGACCGGCTGGCCCGGAGCCAGGGCCAGGAGCCCCCGGGCCAGGGCGCGGGCCTGGTCGGGCTCGGCGGCGAAGAGCGGCCCGATCTTGAATCCTTGGCGACAGGGGCGCAGCACCCCGTAGCCAGTGGGCCGGCCATCGGCGCCCAACGCCGCCAGGCCGCGATGCCCCGGCTGGTCGATCCAGGTTCGCAGAAACTCCGGCCGGGGAACCAGGAAACAGCGGGTGTCCAAGGCCAGGAGTTCCTCAAAAGCCACCGCAGCCAGGTCCACCAAGCCGGCCGGGGACTCGCCACCGCCGATTCCTTGGTAGCGCCGGTTGCGGTGCGCGTAGACCGCGCCCGAAGCCTGGTAGTTCACCTGCTGAGCCACCACCCCATCCAGACCAATCACGCAACCGGCCACATGAGGCAGCATGGCCGCGGTCAAGGCCCGACCCAGACCCTGGCCCCGGTGTTGCTCCCGCACCAGGAACAGGCCCACGAAGGCGAAGCCACCCTGGTAGCGCACCGCCGAGACGCTGCCCACCAGCTGGCCATCCACCACGGCTCCGAAAAAGCCTTCTGGATCCTGGCGCCAGAAGCACTCGGCGTCGTTCAGGCCCGGGTTCCAGCCCTCGCTCGCCGCCCAGTCCAGCACCAAATCCAGTTCCGGCCGGGTCAGCCGCCGCACCTGGGGCCTGATCTGGCTCATGGGTTGCCTCCCA
>JAIUYB010000379.1 GCA_020216625.1 Desulfarculus sp. | reverse complement strand
AGCGCCGTCCGCGGGCGGGGCGGGGGAAACCCGCCCGCGGACATGTCACAGCCCGCATCCAACAAGCTTCTACCACCTAATACCTTGCGATAAATAAAATAATCGTTCATCATTCAACCAGCCGCCCCCAAATTGTGACTCCCGGAAAGTTGCTTTTTCCACCCGAGCGCTCTACCATTCAAGTAGGACTCAGGATTGGAAGGAGGGATCGCCGTGTACGTCTCAGCACGCAAGACAGCGGGGGTGGTCTGGGTGGCGCTTCTGGTGGTGGGCCTGACTTTTGGCCTGGCCCGATCGGCCGCCGCATCTTCCTTCGAGTTTGGGGGAGACAACCGGATCAAGGTCCAGAGCGGGGGCTTCATCGATCCTTATTACACCCCGGTCACCAGCAGCAGCTCCCCGGGAGATTCGGTGTCCAACTACCGGGTCGGCATCGAGCGCCTCAATCTGTTCAAGGCCCTGGGCGTGACCAGCGTCAAGGTGGGGCAGACCTATTCCGGGTTTGACTACACCTTTGGCAGCGACCTGGACTTCTGGCTGACTGACGGCAAGGTGAACCTGAACAGCCCGGCCCGCAACCAGGAGCCCTCAAGTTATGAGTTCGCCGGGCGCATCCATTTGACTTCCATCACTTTTGCCAACAACTGGGAGATCAACCTCACCGGCTACTTGAGCGATATCACCATCGCTCCGGCCGTCACCAGCGCGGTGCTCAACGATTTGGCCCAGGCCGACCGGGTCAACCTGAGCCTGACCCTGGCTTGGGGCAGCAAGACCTCCGGGCAGTATGGCAGCTTCGTCAATGTGCTGAACTCCAAGGACAAGTCGTCCTGGGCCTCGCTCTCCGGCAGCCTCAGCGGCAGCAGCCTGTCCACGGTGCCCGAGCCTTCCACGGCCCTGCTCCTGGCCAGCAGCCTGGGGGTTGGGGCCTGGCTGCGCCGCCGCCGCCGGACCCCGTCCGTCTGAGTTCGGCCCGGGCCGATCCACCCGCGGCGGCCGGCCCTGGCCGCCGCTCTCTTGCCCCCAGCGCCAAAACCAGATGGGCCGCCTCCCGTAGGAGACGGCCCCTGGTTTTTATTGTCTTGTAACTAAAGCCTACTTGGCTGCTTGGCCCTGCTGGGCCTGGAGGGCCTTGACCTGGGCCTGGAGTTCGCTGACCAGGGCCAAGTTGATGCGCCCCATGAAGTGGCTCACGGTGCGGTTGTTCTTGTTGATGAGCAAGTCCACGTGCTTGCCCTTGGCGCGGGCGGCCAGGTTGCCGGTGCTGTTGCCAGCCGCGTCCTCCACGTGCCAGGCCAGGACCTTGTCGTTGTCGATCTTGTCGATAACCAGCTTGAAGTAACCATTTGGACCAACAAACACGTTGTTGGCTGCATCGAGGACGATGGGCTGGTCGTTCTCCAGCATGCCCTCGATGAACATGGAGCAGGTGCTTCAGGTGTCAGGGCGGAAGACGAAGCGCCGGTCAGGCTCCCAGGGGCAGGGATTGCCCAGGCTGAACAGGTCGTGGTACAGCGACAGGGAGACCTTGCCCTGCTTGATGGGGCCGTCGGCCTGGTAGAGATTGATCTGGACCAGGGCCCGGCTCTGGGCATCGCGCAGGACGAACCGCTCGCGGGTCTGCTCGTCCACCGGCATGTACTTGATGCTCTCGGCGGTGATGGGACCCAGACGCTTGGTCCAGCTCTGGCCGCTCTGGTCGCAGGTCAGCTTGACCTGGGCGTAGTCTGGGCCGACCTCGGTGGCCTCCACGGTGAATCCGCCGCCGGAAAGCTTCTCGCCTGGCGCCAGGTAGCCCGCCGCCGGGTCCTTCTCGGTCAGAACGATGTAGCGCGCCGCCCCGGTGGCGAACTCGCGAACCTGGGCCCCCTCGGGGGTGACCTGGCTGGCCACCAGGTAGGTCTGGCCGCTGACCGCCACCGAGCTGGCGTAGAACTCGGTCTCGAAGTCCTGCCCGGGGTCGCTGGGGTGGTAGGTCCCGGGGTCGCGCTTGGTGCCCTGGTTCAGCACCCCGCTGGTGATGTCGATCAATAGGTCACTCTTGGCCACCGGGAAGGTGACGCCGTAGTAGTTGCCCGACTGCTTGAGGATCTTGAAGGTGGCGTTGGGCACCGGGAACCCGTTGGCGCCCATCTCCATGGTACTCAGCTCCAATTTCTTGGTGCCGTCGCCAAAGGGCACGCCGGCCTCCTTCTTGACCCAGACGTCCTTGATCACGTCCAATTGCGAGGCCTGGTCCACGAAGTGATAGAGCTTGCCCAGGATCAGGACCTTGTCGCCCTGCAACACCCCGGACTTGGGGGTGCGGGTGGTGTAGTAGAGCCCCGAGGCCGGGATGACGACCTTGCCGTTTTCCACCTTGCTGCCGCGGATCACCAAACCCTCGTTGAGGGTGATCTTGCGCAGGTGGCTGTCGGTTTTCACGTCCTTGAAACCCGCGAAATCCGCCACCACCGCGCAATCCTTGGCCGGTGAGACCATCAAGGCCCGGGGTGGGTCGGCCGCCAGGCAGATCGGGACCGTCAGCAGGCCCCACAGGGCCAGGCCGGCGGACAGGCTTGTCCATCGCATTCTCATGATGCTCGCTCCAACGAAATATTAGATGGAATCGCGGCCTAGCAGCCCTCGTCCGGGGCGATGCGGGGCACCGCCGGCGGGGTCGCGGGCTTGGCTTGGCCGGCCGCACCGCCCTTGGCCTCGGAACCGGCCTGGTTGGCGTCGGGCTTCTCGGCCTTCGGGGCCGGTTTGGCCTCGCTGGTGCTGGGGGTTGGCTGGTTGTCTGCGGGTTTCTGGTCCGCGGCCACGGCCAGGCCCGCCCCCAGGGCCAGGGCCGCGCCCAGGCCCAGGGCCAGCCACCATTTCCGGATTGATGGACTCATATCTGCTCCCTTCGCCCCCCTGGTTGACTTGGCGCCCCCCTTTGGCTCCCGTCCCCTGGGGTGAGAAACCAACGATAGGTTTCTTTTATCAGATTCTCGACGTGACACCACGGGTTGTCAATGAGCACCCCACCCCATGTCCGCCTGGGGCGCGTCCACCGGCCCTCCGGCCCCGCTCCCGCCCTGGCCAGGGGCGGCTTGCGTGTCGGCAAACCGCGTGATATCCTTCGTCGGTTCAAATACACACGCTCCCGGACGCGGGGCCCGGTTGCCAGGCGAGCACGCCCGGTGGGTCAGGCGCGGGTGATGGGGGCGGAGGAAAAAACGCGAAGGAGGATTGACGATGGCTTATGTCACCATGCGCCAGCTTTTGGAAGCCGGCGTGCACTTCGGCCACCAGACCCGGCGCTGGAACCCCAAGATGAAGCCTTACATCTTCGGGGCCCGCAACGGCATCTACATCATCGACCTGCAGAAGACCGTCAAGCTGTTCCGCACCGCCTACGACTTCGTGGTGGACGCGGTGGCCCGGGGTGGCGACGTGCTGTTCGTGGGCACCAAGAAACAGGCCGCCGACATCATCCAGGAGGAGGCCGACCGCTGCGGGATGTACTACATCAATTTCCGCTGGCTGGGCGGCATGCTCACCAACTTCCAGACCATCCGCCGCTCCATCGAGCGCTACAAGTACCTGGAAGGCATGTTCAACG